>JAPLFT010000004.1 GCA_026390535.1 Pseudomonadota bacterium | reverse complement strand
ATTATTGGAAATAAGCACAAAATGTAACCCAAAACCAGTATTGGCAAGGGATTACAGCATTTCACTAGGAAAAACGGCTCATCCCGCTTGTTATCTAGGCTTAGGTCAAATCATAGAGTTATTTCCAATAATGTCTAATATTTCTTTTAGTGTTAAATTCCGACCTTTAAACACCTTATGATATAAATATATAGGACATATAAAAAAAAGAAATTTCAACCCAGAAATCAGCATTGGGCGATATAATCTCTTGGGTTCCTGAATAAATCTATATAACCAATGAATTGCTAGCTTTCTTACTATTTGGGGAGCATCCTTTACTTTTCCCCCTAATATATCTAAATATCCGCCACATGCTATGTTTATTGAATGAAAGTCCATTTGTTTTATCTTATTAATTATTCTTTCTTTGTTTGGAGATGAAATACCAATTAATATTATATGTGGGTTAAATTCTCTTACTTCGCTTAGTATCACGTTTAGTTCATCAAAGTGAAAGTATCCATTTCTACCTGCACAAGCCCCCAATCCTGGATATTTTTCTAAAACGCGTGCTACTGCCTCATTATTGATCTCTTCTGTTGCACCTAATAAGAAAACTCTTAGATGTAGTTTATTTGCTTCATGTAGAAGTTTATTGCATATTGCTGGAATATATCCGTCTTCTATTAGCTTATTTCCTATTAGTTTTGAAAATTTTACAACCCCCATGCCATCAGCAGTTACATAATCGAATTTGTCAAGATAGGAAAACATCTCTAAAGTAAAATGGCTTATTGCTGTTAAGTTAATCGACATAAGACTTATATTGTCCCTTTTCATAACTCTATTAATTAATATCTTTACAAGATCATCTTTAGTTTCGTTGACAATCTCAATACCCATGAAATTTGTTTTTTTTACATCATTGGCTTTCATCTTTTTATTCCTGTCAGTATATCGGGTTCTTTAGTAACAGATTCAGGAAAATCCAATCCACACATGCGTTTAGCCTTTATAAATTTACCAACAGACTTAAAATGCCAATTCCGCATTGTGATTACCTTTTATAATAACTTACCAAAGAACCGTATATTGATATCCTAGCATAGTTAATTGAGGGGTGTGCATAATTAACAACCCTATTGAAAAATTAAGAGATAAGGCATATCCTATCATGGGGAAAAACATTAACAATTCCATGAAAGGATAATTATATGCCTTATCCAAACAAAGATGATTATATCACTTTTACGCTTAATCTGATAGATGAATTCCAAGACTCTCTAACACAAACTAAACAACCAGGGCATCCATTTGGTTATGAAACTCGCTCTTTGATATGCTTCTTTGCCATTATGATTCTCAAAAGATGCTTTGCTTTTAAGGCTATGAACAGATGGTTAAAACTCAATACAAACGAAGCTCAGAAGCTTGGTTTCTCTGATATTCCTTCTCGTTGGACATTATCTCGTCGCTTCAAAGCACTTTATGAAGTGATTAAGCAATTCGTTGCATTCACAGGACAATGGGTTTCTCCACTAGGGGAAGAATTCCAAACAGAAGCCATATATGAGGATAAAAGCCTTTTCAAAGCCAAAGGACCTGTCTGGCATAAGAAAGACATGCAAAACAATCATATTCCAGAGAAACTACGAAACCTAGACACAGATGCTACATGGGGCAAAAGTGCATATCATGGATGGGTGTTTGGGTATGCGTTGCATAATACCTGCACATCCAGTGGTTTCCCAATCCTGTTGGAAGTAAATACAGCTTCAGTCAGCGAACATGAAGTCATAAAGTTCAAGGATGAAGCTATATTTGGTATGAACACAGGTTACATTATAACAGACGATGGTTACACAGACTTTGATAAAATAAGAGCTTATGCCCAAAAGGGCATTCTTCTAGTTACTCCAGCAATACGAGTAAAGAAAGCAATAGGAGAAACCTATCGTCAGTTCACAAGAGAATGTATATCTTGGTTGTGCTTAAAGAATCGCAAAGCAATAATAGAACCAATGTTTGACCTTATTAGTCGTTTGTTAGATACAACAGATAATCATAAGCAGTTGCCAGTAAAGGGTAAAAGTAATGTAAAGAGTTTCTTAGCCTTTGGGGTGATGTTAACACAGTTAGCGTTGTTGATGAACAGCATATATGGTTTGCCATTTCATAACATTTCACATTTGTTGACTGTGTTCCTTTAATTATGCACACCCCTCAGTTAATTATAATCTGACCACTATATACGATTTGGTAAAAAATATAAATCGTTCCTTATATATTTTGCAAGATGGAAACAAAGCTTTAATCTCTCGATAATTTAGTAATCTTATACTCCTCAAAAATTCTTTTGATCGCTCTCTTGATGGTTTGGTTATTAAACCCCATAAGCTAAAATATCGAATGGTAGCCTCTTGGATTTTAGGGGGGAAATGATGAATGAAAAAACAGATCAGATGAGGTTCTACGAAAAATGACTTCGCCGGAGTCTGAACCCAAACCTTTTTTCCGACTCTCAGTATTTCATCAGCAAATCTTTTCTGATCTTCATAATTTCCAACATGCTCTATCACAGAATTTGAGAAAGCAATATCAAATGATTTATCCAGATAATCTAAATACCTTCCATCTCCTTTGACGAATTTATAGGGGGAACACCACTCTGTTTGTTGAAAGTCTTCAATATTAAGTAAAATGATATTTGATTTACATTTATAATCGAGTAAATCCCAATTTTTAGACGTCCCACCAACATCCAATATAGTTGTTGACTCATCAGGATTAAGGATGTTAATGAACTTTTTCATCCGTCTTTTTCTTATCCATTCTGTTAATCTATATACGCGATTCATATTCATTATTATGTCTTTCTCAGAATGATATCAACGATCCTCTTAGCACCATGACCATCGCCATAAGGACTTATAACTTTTGACATCCTGACATATTCATCATTATCATTCAAAAGCCTTTCGGTTTCAGATACTATATTCTATTTGCTTGTACCAATTATTTTTACAGTTCCAGCTTTAACTGTTTCCGGACATTCAGTTTCATTGCACAAAATCAATACAGATTTACCTAGTGCAGGTGTTTCCTCTTGAATTCCACCAGAATCTGTTAGAATGATGTATGTGCGATTCATAAGATAAGCAAAATCTATTATACTTACCCCCGAAAATTAGACCACAAGTTAAGGTGGATTTTGAGGTATAATATCCTATACTTTAAGCTTGTGGAGGAAATATATGTCAGTAAAACGTCGAAACCATAGTCCAGAATTTAAGTTCAGAGTAGCATTAGAAGCAACAAAGGAGCAAAAAACCATCAGTCAATTAACCAGTGAATTCAACCTTCATCCAACCCAGATAGGCACTTGGAAAAAGCATCTTCTGGAGGACGGAAAAATCCTGTTTCAGTCCAATGGGAAACATGAGTTACAGACTGTTAAAGAATCAGAGTTATATGAACAGATTGGTCGCCTTAAGATGGAACTAGAATGGCTCAAAAAAAATCTGCCCAATTCAGTTAACGACAAATGTAGTTTGATAGAGCCAACTCATCCTGCCCTGAGCATCAGACGGCAGTGTGAGTTAATAGAACTTAACCGTGGGACATATTACTATCAACCGGCAAAGGAGACTCCGCTGAATCTGACTCTGATGCGATTGATAGATGAGCAGTATCTGAAGACTCCTTTTTATGGGTATCCAAAAATGACTGAATATCTGAGAAAACAAGGCTATGGAGTCAATCCCAAGAGAATAAATAGGTTGATGAATCTTATGGGATTACAGACAATAGGTATCAAAAGGCGTATGACCAGAAATGAACCTGATCATCATTATTGGAAATAACTCTATGATTTGACCTAAGCCTAGATAACAAGCGGGATGAGCCGTTTTTCCTAGTGAAATGCTGTAATCCCTTGCCAATACTGGTTTTGGGTTACATTTTGTGCTTATTTCCAATAATGTCTATTACATATGTGCCAATGAATCAAGGATTCATGTATCTTGTGGCAATACTGGATTGGTTCAGCCGTTATGTTATATCGTGGCAAATATCCAATACATTGGATAATATCTTCTGTGTCAATGCATTGGAGAAAGCACTCAAACATAGTCAACCGGAGATATTCAATACAGATCAAGGAGTTCAGTTTACATCCAGCAGTTTCACAGAGCATCTGGAATCTGCTGGAGTGAAGATCAGCATGGATGGTCGTGGTAGAGTGTTTGATAACATATTCATAGAACGTTTATGGAGAACGGTTAAATATGAAGACATCTACCTCAAGAACTATGCTACAGTAACGGAACTGGACAATGGATTAGAGCGATATTTCCGCTTCTATAACAATGAGCGATTTCATCAAAGTCTTGATTACAGAACGCCAGTTCAGGTCTATTGTGATTGTCAAAGAGCAACAGATGGATAATGATCCACCTTATTTTGGTCTATTTTTGGTCTTGACTTTGGGGGTAACCATATATACCCTAATGGCGCTTTAGAATATATATGCTATAATTACTGAGAATTCCAAAAATTTAAACAAGCATAAATATCATAAGCATTTAGATACCATAAAGAAATGAAAATGCTCATAAAAGAGAGAACAGATATTAATCTCTCTTTTATGAAAGGAAAGATAAAGTTGCCATTCTTATCTGATACCGCTGTTGCTCGATTCAAATAGATTCAGATGATCTCTGATGCTAACAATTTCAGAACGGTAAACATAAAGATGATTGGTTCATAAATACCTTTAACCACAACTACCCGAACCTTTTTTGTATATACCTGAACCACATATCACGAGTTACAGCAACCATTATGGTTAGCTTACCGTATATATTCACGGTTATTATTTATATGCTCATTTTTTAATTTCTTCAAAAAATCTTTTCATCTCCTCAATCTGTTTTCTCAGAGTTTTCTTGACCACTTTCTCACATAAATCTTTTTCAGAAGATAGGCTACGGTCACAGGATTTGGATGTTTCAAACTTATTTATTGAAATTCCTAGATTATATACTTCGTTAATCATACTTACCAATTCAAACTTATTCACAATTTTGTCAGAGAAAATATGAAAAATTCCCGGTCGATATAAGTTTAGATTCAGAATATTGGTAATTACTGTTGTCAAATAAGTAGTAGTTAAACCATTCCATAAATGATTGGTAAAGCCATCTATCGTACCATTCTTGTTGCTTCTGACCCATTCCAGTAATGACCTTGATGTTTCTTTTTCTTCACCAATTATGGATGTGCGCAACACCATACAATCTGTGGATTCTCCAGCACTCTTACTTAGTCCATATACGTCCTCTGCATCAAAATAATCAGATTCTGTGTATTTCCCGCGGTTCCCTGAAAATGCACAATCAGTAGTTATATGAAAACAGAACTTTTTATATTTATTACATAGTTTTGCAAGATTCCTGGGGAAAATAGAATTTACCTTTAGAATGTCCTCAATTGGAGTTATATCAATCCTTGATTTAATGACGCCAGCACAATTTATAACAACATCAGTGTTTTGTATAGCACTTTCTATTTGTTTAATATTATCTTTTGCAATGTCAAATTCTTTCCTAGTTATAGAGTCAACACAATAGTCATTACGTTTAAAATATTCAGAAACAGCATATCCAAGCATGCCGCATGCCCCAAACACAAGAACATTTTTCATCATTCCAGGTCTCCTAGAAATTATTAGAATAAGTTGAAATTACCTATTCCTATTATAGCCTAAAAGTATTTTGATTACCTTAGAAGATACTTTTTTTTCTAAATATTCTTTTGGTGGATCCCACATGTTTTTCTCATTTATTACGATGTTAATTGAATCCAAGATTAACTTGGGGTCAACACTAGTTAGCATGTTACTTCCACTTTCGATAGTTTCAGGCCGTTCCGTAACATCTCGAATAGTAATATTAGGGATGTTGAAAATACAGCATTCTTCCTGAACAGTGCCGCTATCTGTAATAACGCATAGCGCATTTTTCTCGAGAGCAACAAAATCAACAAATCCTAGAGGGTCCAAGTATTTAACTTTTTCACTATCTTGAGTCAATCCAAATTTCACCATTTTACTCTTGGTTCTTGGATGCAAACTGCAAACTACCGGCATATTGTATATTTCGTTTATCTCATTCAAAGCCGAAATCAGGCTTCTTAATCTAGCTTCTATATCTACATTTTCTGCTCTATGCATTGATACCAAGAAATATTTTCTATTAATTAGTCCTAATCTTTCTAATACATCACATTCTGCAATCCTATCAGAAAAACTCTCTATTACCTCCAAAATCGGATTCCCAATGACATAAATAACTTCGTTATTTATTCCTTCATTTAATAAGTTTTCTTTACTTCTATAAGTGTATGGAAGAAGTATTGTACTAGAATGATCTATTATTCTTCTATTGACTTCCTCTGGCACTCTATCATCGAAGCATCTATTACCAGCTTCCAGGTGGAATACAGGAATTCCCATTCTTTTTGCAATTATACATGCAAGTCCACTGTTCGTATCACCTAATATCAGGATTTTATCTGGCATTTCCTTTATTATAACGTCTTCAACACCAATCAGGATTTTTCCTATTTGTTTACCTAATGTATCTTCTTTTATGCCTAGATAGTAATTAGGCTCTCGTAAATTAAGTTCACTGAAAAAAATTGCACTTAACTTTTTATCGTAATTCTGTCCTGTATGAACAAGAATATGCTTGCAATAGTTGTCCAATTTCTTTATCACTATGCTCAATCGAATAATCTCAGGACGAGTACCCAAAATTGTCATTATTTTCATCTTTAAAACTCCAGATGTCCCTGTTCTCTAAGAATATTCTCTAGTTGTTTCTTTGTTACTACTCCTTCAGCAGACGAATATTCCTTATCCAAAGCTGACTTTTCAATTTTATTTTGTTGAATCTCTGGCAAGACTGAACATATTACGTAATAACCATTACGTTTTATTGTCCTAGTAGTTTCTTCCTCTGAAATCAGAATTTCATGAGTTTTTTCCCCGGGTCTAACGCCAATATATTCAATTTTAATATCTTTATCGCCTATCATTAATTCTGCCAGGTCCATTATTTTGGCTGATGAAATAATTGGCACGTAGGTTTCACCTGGATTACCATTTATAAGTGCCTCAAAAATAACATCAACAGCTTGATCCAAATTCAGGAGGAATCGAGTCATATCTTTTGTTGTAATTGTAATCGGTCCACCATTCTCAAGCTGTTGCTTAAAAAGTGGAATAACTGAACCTGTTGAAGCAATAACATTTCCATAGCGGACACACATAAATTTAGTATTCTTGCAACTCAGGTTCGCAGCCAGAATTACCCGCTCATGTATTGCTTTGCACATACCATAGGTGTTAATTGGTTTACAAGCCTTATCTGTAGAAATTGCAATAACTGATTCTACATTCCTTCCGAAATTTTTAACAGCCATAACAATATTCTGGGCACCTAAAATATTAGTTTTAATAGATTCGGACGGAAAATATTCACATACTGGAACTTGCTTTAATGCTGCTGCATGTATAATAATATTTGAGTCTTTAACCAGGTCAATAACAGATTCATAATTTCGAACATCACCGATCCTGAAATCCAATATTTCCTCGAAATTGTGATAAAATATATCGTCAGTCGCATAGTTTATCTTCTTCCAATCTATTTTCATTTGATGATGTTTAGCTTCATCTCTTGAAAATATGATTACCTTTCGAGGTTTTCCCAATTTGCCAGTCATTATTCTTTTGGTTAATATACGCCCAAGTGATCCAGCACCTCCAGTTATAGCTACATTTTTCCCTTCAAAAATCATCTTATTTCCCCAAGCCTCCTTTTAGCCATTCAATATATTCTACCAAACCATTGTATGTACCCGTTAAGGGATTATAGTTAATATATTTCTTAGCCAATGAAATATCTGAACAACTATGTCGAATCTCACCTTTCCGATGAGGTGCATAATTTACATTTACGTCCTTGTTTATGATATCTCTCATCATTAAGACAAGAGATTTTATTGTTATTGAAACACCACTACCAATATTGAATTTTCCTGAAAGCCCTTCTTTTTCAGCTGCCATGATGTTTGCCGTCGCAACATCTTTCACATTGACAAAATCTCGAGTCTGTTCGCCATCACCATATATCGTTATTGGTCTATTTTGTAGGAGTAAAGTTGCAAATATTGGTATTACATTTCCATAAGTATCATATCTTTGATTTATACCATAAACATTGAAATATCTCAAACAAACTACATTAATATTATAAATACGACTATAGCACAAACAATGCTTTTCCCCTGACAACTTGCTAACCCCGTATGGTGAATCTGGCTCTTCGGGATGTTTCTCATCAATTGGTTGATATTGCGGTTCACCAAAGATTGCGGCAGAAGATGAATAAACGATTTTTTTTACACCATTTAATCTTGCACTTTCTAAGACATTCAAAGTTCCAAGTATATTAATTTCAGAATCTTCAATAGGATTTTGTAGGGATCTTACATTACCAACATTAGCAGCCAGATGAAAGACGATCCTGCAATCCTTCGTCGCGAAATTTAGTTTTTCATTATCTCTTATATCTCCCACAACTAGCTTGATATTCGAACATTCGTCCAGATTTTCTTTATATCCTGAAGACAGATTATCGAACACAATCACTTCATAACTTCTCTGATGAAGAAGCTTCACAATATTAGAACCAATAAAACCAGCTCCCCCTGTAACTAAGACTTTCATAAGTTATTTTCCTTTCTCCAAGATCGCGCAACAATCTTTTGGTATTCATTCAAAAAAAACATAATCATTTACTGATGCAATTGCTTTACTTTTGCTACTCTATTTTGATACAATTTTCTAACCAGAAATTACTGATCTGTATTATAAAAATCACATACAACCACTTTATGTCCTCTTGACCTTAATTCATTGACAAGGTCAGTGCCTATAAATCCTGCACCACCTGTTACCAATATCCTTTTCATACTCGTTCCTTGTAATCATTTAGGGTTCTTTGGTAACAAAATTCAAGCAAATCCATACAATTCCTACATACAGGTTTCATAAATTTACCAACAGCTTTAAAAACCTAAATGCTTACCAAAACTGGATTTGCTCGAATACTTTTCATATTTGTTACCAAAGAACCTCATTTAGACTAATGAGATTCTTGCAAAAGTTGCTCTGAACTTTTTAATTCGTTACTGATCTTTATCAGAGCAATCCCCAGTCCCATGAAGATCCAATAGAAAACCCCCATATATGGAACTTGAAGCACCATAAAAAATAGACTATTGATGAAAATAGATAGATGCCCTGCCAAAATCCCGATCATATATGCTCTATGTAAAGGCTTATTAGTTTTCATGCAAAACTGAATAGTACGATAGTAAAATATTGCATTTACACATAAAAATGCTGCAAATCCTAAAAAACCAGTTCTTATAAGAATCGAAAGTGGAGAATTATGATAATCAATAAGACTATCAATTTCACCTTTTGCTTGCCCGGCACCTACAACAATATCAGGCGCCGGTGGTCCAAATCCTTTCCCCAAAGGGTGTTGTAGTATTTCCTGAAATCCTGTTTTATATGATTCTAACCTCCACTTTGAATTCGCAGTAGAACCGGTTTTTATATCATCAAAAGTATAAATGGAACTTACCTCCGTATATAAATTACTGAAAAACGAAGAATTTACGAAATGATTATAACCCCATATTAGTGCAATTACACCTATTAATACTGGTATACCAACTGATAGCATATATTTACGATTTTCTGTCGAAATAATAAATAGAAAAATCAATGATCCAGCTAATGCTACCCACGCCGATCTAGACATTCCCATTATTATAGCTAGTATCTGGATGAGGGTGGAAAAGAATAATACTATTTTAACCTTGTTATTAGTTATATAATTGTTTAAAGATATAAAAAAAATCACTGAAAGTGAAATGCTAACACTACGACCTATAGTATTAGATTTTGGAGATATTAGTTCAATAAGATGGTTTGTTTGAGGAATCATCCTTCCTAGCAATAATATTGCAGAAATGATACCACCGATGAAGCATAATTTAACAATCTTTTGAATATCTTCAAAACTCCGAATATTATCAGTTATTATGTAAAAGAATAGAGCATAATATACTAAAACGAAATGCCTAACTGCTATCATACCATAAATTGGAAGATTCTTTATAAGAAGAATAAATCCGATCAGATAATAGATAGCAAATGGTATATCAAGAGGAGTTTTAACTTCCTTTATAATTTTTTTAAAAGGAACAAGAAGCATATTTTTAAGAATGAAAAGTGCTAGAACAGCTTCTGTAACATAAAGTGTTATAGACCCAATATGTATAGATAAATGTGCGAAATCTCTGTTAAATACAAACATACCAAATAGAAAAGCATAAAAAATAGGTTTAATTGACCTTAAAACTATACATACAGTGAAAACAATCGTGACTAAAATAAGGATTAGAAGAAATCTAAAAGCACTAAATATAAATAATGGTAGAGAAAAACAGATTACTATTAATGCAAAGGTTACTATAATCCGATATTTGCTACTATCAAACAAAGACAAAATTGTCATTTAATAGGTCCTTTATACATTAATACTTTATTGAAAACCCTAATCATATTATCAATAAACTTTTCTTTGGTGTATAATTCTTCGTACCTTTTCCGGGCAGAGATACTCATCTTTCTTCTTAGTTCCTCGTCCTCGATCAATTTGATAATCCTATCCGCTAACATATTCGGATTTTGTGGCTCAATTAAAAATCCTGTTTCACCATCTATTACCGTATCAGGAATTGCCCCGATGGGCGTCGAAATCACAGGATTTCCTGCGGACATCGCTTCTATAATCGCTCTTGGATGCCCCTCTGTAACAATAGTTGGCAACACGAATATATCCGTATCAAAAAGAAGCCTTTGTTTATCTTGTCCTTTTACTAAGCTAATAAAATTTAGATGACTATTAATTCCATATTTATTGATAATTTCGGTAGCCTTACTTTTTGTTTCATCCTTTTTGTCCTGTGTAAAGGGATCATCTCCCCATTCCCCGGCAATCTTAAATTCCACATTTGGATGTTTTTCAATAACTAAGGGAACACTTTCTAGAAAAACCAGAAGACCTTTCGATTTCAAAAGACTACTAAGCCATGTAATAATGATTTTACCTGAAGTATTATTCTTTTTGAATTTATCTTCTAAGTTAATTGTTGGAAAAATATCCGTTCCATTTGGAACTGTATAAATATCTTTAATCCAATCTTCGAATATATATTTTAATCCATCTCCTAAAACTATCCCTGCGTTTACTCTCCGCATTGATAATTCAATGAATTTCTTCATAAAAAAGTTTGTGTTTTTATAATATACACCGAAATAACTGCCGCGAAGATGTATGACAACCTTCGACTTTTGACTAAATAACTTACTGAAGATAATAAATAATCCATCCCTGAAATATGCAAGGTTGTTCTGAGACACAAGTAAATAAATCAAAGCAGGCTTTGTCTTCCTGATTTTCCAGATAAGCTGAAATATATTTTTCAGGGCAAGCTTCACATTAGTCAAATCGAACCCACCCAGATTATCAATGTTCCTTTTATCGGATATGTCTAGCAAATCACAATCAAAGCTTTCTGTTATTTTAGAATTCCATAAAGTTTCATTGGAAATGTTGGAACCGTGGTAAGGCGGGGGTAAACATAATATAAATAATATTTTTTTATTCTGCATTTTCTAAAGCCAACTCCTGAACTCTCTTTACCAAAAGAGCACCCAAAATAAATAAGTAAGCACCTGTTACGTCTGTATAATCAATCACATGATTAACAGATGACCAAACAACTAATGCCAATATTGTAAGGGATTTATTCATCCAGTAAACGGATTGACCAGTTATATATTTATTTATTAACGTTCCAAAAGTTGTTTTACTAACTTCCCATTTAGCATTGCACGTTCCTTCATAATTTTAACATCCACTTCTAACTTGCTCTTTATTCTATCTCTATCTAACCAAATATTATTTATTCTATTTAGCAAAGTATCGGCATCCAAATTTTCTATATAACAAATATAATCTTCTTGAGCTATCATCCTAATCATTTCAAGCCTTTGGTCTGAGGAAAAAGATATTGCCAACGAAGGAACATTCATCGCAATAGCATTGATTACTGAATGAAGTCTTTCACCTATCAATAGATCAAGTTTTCCTATAAGGCCTTTTAATTCAGAAGAATTATATTCTTTGATAACAACTCTAATATTTTCTTTGTTTCGACATACTTTAAAAACATCCTCAGATACAATTCTATCATCAAGATTTTTTCCGGGGCCGATGCAATGAGGTATGAATATAATAGTACATTTAAGCTGATCTACTAAATTATCAATGACTTTAGAAAGCATTTCTATGTGTTTATTATAATTTACTTCATAACCGTTTGATCTCAATGATTTGACGTCAGCCATTTTACGTCTTACTGTCATTCCAATAAAAGGTCTTGGTAATTTATCAAGTCCTTCTTTTATCATTATTTCTGTTATACGATCTTGAGAAGCAGGTTGGAGAAGAAAAGCAAGGTCAGCAGTAACGTATATATTCTCATTAAACCCAAGTTTTTCTGCATTTTTATAAGATATAGTTTCACGTAATGTTATTAAGTCAAATCTTTTTAAGGCAAATTTGATTGCTTTATTGAAAACTCGAGATGATGTAATTTTTCCTGCATAAAGCACGATAGGCTTATTTAACATTTTGGCAAAAAACGGTAAAAAAAACTGGTAGAAAATAATCGGACCACCATAGTCAAATGAACCATCATGACCTTGTATGATTAAATCCGATTCTATATATACACGCCATATATCCGATCTAGTAAACCTTAAAGCACCTAATTTGAATATTCTATAAGCAACAAGGAATAACAAATGTTTAAATATTACAATGGCAGAGAGGAAGAATCTGATCAATTTGTTTTTAACGAATAATTTAAAAACAAATACGTCCTTTATATCAATTATTTTGATTTTCGAACCATAACGAGGAGCATCAATCTCTGGATATGCCGAAAGCATATAGAATTTTGATTCTCCAATGATTTTAAGACTTTCTAGAATGCCTTCCAATATAGCTTCCTCTCCTTTATTGAGAGCAGGTATTTGTTCCGCTATAAGAATTTTATACATATTATATATTCTACCTATCGTTGAATAATGTTTTTAACTTTACGCTTAATTTTGCCACATAATCCCATTAGTGCGTTTAAAGAATATAACGCCCATAATAATCCAGATTTAGAAACAAAAAATCTTCGCAAATAGAAAATGAGACTATTTAGATAAGCATTAAGTATAGGGTTAAGCAAGAGATCATCGTTGTTATAATACGGGACCTTTTTATTAAAAAATCTTAAAAAGTCACGACGCAATTTAAAATCCGATTTTTGCCAGAAAAACCCTCTTTGTGATTCTAAAACCTTATTATGATTAATACTATCAAACTTAACAGCGTTTCTACTTATCATTTGCTCTATAATATTTTCGCCCTGCATTGTACGGGAAACAATTATAGAACTGCCAATTTTGTCATTTTTTATTATTTCAGACAACCAAGCATCACCAAAAGAAATATCAGCTAGTTCTGCGGTTCTATCCCAACATAGTGTGCAACGCCAAGGAACAAAGCAATTAAAGCCTCTATTGTAGTAGTAGTAGTAGAGATGCGATTCCTTCTTTTTGTTGTTCTTAAGTTGAATTGTCATACTACCTGGCCACCCTTCACCACGATAATCAATTTTCTCTACTTCTTCTTTTGATATTCCAATTTTTTTCAGCCAAAACTCAGTTCCAAGAAAACTAATCCCTCCTCCACAGAAAATCCCTAATTCTAAAACGACCCTTTGCTTTAACTTGCTATTAATCATTTGAGCTTTTCTTAAACCGTGCAAATGGCATGGCAATCCAACTACTGCATATTTTCCCTCTCTAAGCAGTATCTCTTTTAATGCTATATTAGCCGGAACAGGACAATACTTGGATTTAGATGCTGAGATTATTTCCTCTCTCGTTCTAGCAATAAAAGGCTCTGGTTCTAATGGATTATCTTTCTTCATTCTGGTAACTAAAGCACCATCAATAAGCCCTTCTTCTAAGGCAAAGACTAATAAAGCAGTTACTAATCCCCCGGAAGCAGAATTATATCTAATGTCATAATCGGTAGCATGTCCAACATAACAATTAATATGATTTCCCAAAAGATTATCCCTTAATTCCTGACCAAATATACTCAAATTCAGGCTTTTAAAATCTACAGCATGACCTGGGCAAACATCAACACATGTACCGCATTGATTACACTCTTTCTCTTTTATGTATGGTAGATAAATCCCCTTTTGAGCATCTATAGTCAACTCAATTGCTGAATGGGGACAAATGCTTATGCAAGTACCACATCCAGTACAAAGACCATCTTTGGCTATACCTTTAATTGTTTTGTTTTTTAGCGATTCATACTTTTTCATAGAATAAAACAAAATTAATGTTCCTGATAGAAATCATTATGCCAAATTTTGCGCGCTATAGGTATAGCGACTATGCTTTGTCCTAAAGTCCAACCTATACCTATTCCAATAAGCTCAAATTTTAACATAAAAAAATAGCTTAATCCAAAACTAAGAAATGCTATAACTATTGACACTTTTATAGCATTGGATATATTCTTCTTTACCCTAACGATAGCCATGTAGATATAATTTATACCTAAGGGGATAATAGACACAGATATGATCCTCAATAATCCTGCTCCTTGATTGGAATATGAATGACCAAAAAGCAACAATATTTTATCTGCTATTAAAAGGAATACCAAAATTGTGGGCAATAACAATATAAAAAACAATTTTAATGATCTTATCAAATTCGCTTTAAGAAATGTTTCTTGATTAGAACCTTCAGCAAATAAAGAGTTGGAAATAGATATTGGAACAGTTGTAAGTATAGTAAACAATGACCAAGAAATATAGAAATAGGCGTTCATCTCACTGCCCAGAGTATTTACCACCATAATCGGTAGAAGCGAAGATGGCATCAACAAAAAAATTCTTGAGACATAATTGCCGACTGTATAGCTGCCTATTTTAGTTAAAATATCCACTTTTATAGTAGGAAATAAATGATATTTCTGTCTTATGATAGGTATGAAAGCGAATATGGCTACTGATATTGAAACAAATGTACCCAGACATTTAGATAGCAGAATACTAAAACCACTTTTAAAGGTAAGCAAAAATATAAACAGCGATAATATACAAATAGGTTTATCAATTACATTCATGAAAAACAGAAATTTGTTTGCTCTTTCTGCCATAAAGACACATTGAACAACTTGGTTTAGAGTTAATGCCAAAGAAATGATTAAGAAGGTGATAAAGTAAAGTGGCTTTTGACATACTACAAGTAAAGCCGGTGACCAAAATCCGGTCCCTATAAGAAAAATAATGGCAATTACAAAAGATGCCAATCCACTAAGAGTAAAGCAGGTATTGATCATATTGTTGCCGTTTTCACCAGAATTTGGTAGAAAGCGTATTAACCCAAGCCCTAATCCTAAATTTGAAAAGTTTGACAGAAAGATAGCTGCAGAGAAAGCAGCCGACCATAATCCAACTTCACTAGGCTCATAAAATTTTGTAGCCGATGTCCAAAATACAAAATTTAGTATCGAGGTAAGAGAAGAACCTGCAATATAATAATAAGCATTTTTGTAAAGCGAGATACTAATATGGTTAAATAACGCTTCTTTTAAGCGTGTTAAATTATATGAATTCTTCATTATCGAAAGTCTAACTTTTATGTTTATTTTTTCCTATATACATCATCAAAAGCTAATATTTACCATATTAAAGCTATTGATGATGTATTACTTTAGCTGGAATACCAGCTACTGTTTTATTATCCGGAACAGATTCCAACACAACAGAATTTGCGGCTATTATGACACTATCACCCACTTTAATATCACCAATAATCTTAGCTCCTGAATAAATAATTATATTATCACCCATAACAGCATACTTCCCTTCTTTTCCTTCCCCAATTCTTCTAGCCCCAATTACTACACCCGAAAATACTGTAAGTCCATTTCCGCATCTCATTTTTCCAATAACAACGCCACTGGGATGTGCTATCCTAAATCCCTCCCCAATTTCAGCTTCCAAAGAAATTTCAACATTAGAAACAATATAATTAATATTGTGTAATAATTTGGAAAAAATAAACCATTTTTTAAGATGAAAATATCTTGCCATACGATAAAGGACAACTGCTCTATATCCGGGTATTGAGAAAAAATGCTTTATTTTTTCAGCCCCAGAGATAAAGTTCCATGCTAAGGAATCTTGGAAAATATACCTAAAAATCATAACATCACCAAAAGGCGGTATAGTGAAGATTCATTGTGTCTTTTGAATCTTGCCAAACAATATTCTTTTAGTATAAAAGAAAGGCTTTCTTCAACATTAGTCAGCTTTGGCTTTTTCTATCTATCTTCTTGGGCTTCTAAAAACTTACGTGCAAAGTCACGAGCAATTTCGAGTGTATCTCGCAATACTTAAATCTCAATGTTCTTTGACCAATCCCTGTTTTCTATATACCAGTTCACCGCATTTTAGATACCTTCTTCAATGCTAAAGCTGGAGTTCCAAGATAGCAATTTTCTTGCCTTTGATATATCCGCCCACGTAACTACGTCTGCTGGATGTGCTGGCTGATACTCGATGGCTTTTTTATCTAGGCATTGCTCCATCAGTTGGATAACATAATTTACCTTTACCGGTCGGTCACTGCCAAGATTGATTACCTCAAAACCCAATGGCTTGAGACATGCAATTGAGCCTCGTGCTATATTGTCAACGTAGGTGAAATCCCGCTCCTGTGTTCCGTCTCCATATACGGGTATAGGTATCCTTTCCGCAATGTGATGGATGAATTTGAAGGGCATCATATCTGGTCGTCCCGCAGGTCCATAGACTGTAAAGTAACGAGGGACAGTTATGTCAATTCCATAAAGATAATGATACGTGTATGCTAAAGCCTCTGCACCTTTTTTGGTTGCGGCGTAAGGCGATAGCTGTTTGTCTACTTTATCATCCTCATTAAAAGGTGTTTCGTTTGCGCCGTATATGCTGGACGTTGCGCTAAAACAAATTTCTTCGCGTTAAAATTTTTACATAGTTCCATGATGTTAAGCGTTCCGGTGACGTTTGTGGAGACTTATACCCATGGGTTCTCGACACTTGCCTTACGCCTGCCCGTGCGGCTAGGTTCATCACTGCATCAAATTTGTGCTGTTGGAACAGCCCTTTAAGTGCATCAAGATTAGTAATATCCATGCGATGGAACTCAAAATTGCTGAATTTCTGAATCCTCGCTAATCGCCACTCTTTTAGAATCGGAGAGTAAACGTCATTCATATTATCCACGCCGATAACAGTCGTTCCTTGTTCTAGCAGTAACTCAGCGATCTTTGATGCTATGAATCCCGCGCATCCGGTAACGAGAATGATTTTTGAATTAAATTAAGTTCCATTTTTTCTCCAATCATGAATTAACCACACGAATTAAACCTTCGTCAAAACTAATCGTAGCGGAATAACCCAACCTTGCTTTTGCCTTCTCGATGGATGCGTAGGAATGTTTTACATCTCCCGGTCTTGGGTCTTTGTATATCGGTTTTATGTTGTTGCCACATAAGTCTGTTATCTTCTTTACTAACTGATTTATGGTTACACTCCCGCCACAAGCTATGTTGAATACTTCACCAACTGCGTCTCTGGCTGTGCAGGCAAGCAGGTTCGCATTGACGACGTTTGCTACGTAGGTAAAATCCCTCGATGCTTCACCGTCTCCGTATATTATAGGGATTTGCCCTTCTTTAATCATCTGTATAAATTTTGGTATCACTGCTGAATATTGCGAGTTCGGGTCTTGCCTTGGACCAAAGACGTTGAAATACCTCAGACATACTGTCTCAAGCCCATATAGCTTTGTGAATATCTGGCAATACCTCTCTCCCGCATATTTTGACATGGCATAAGGTGATTCTGGTGCAGGCTTCATATCCTCTCTTTTTGGGAGTTCTTCGCAGTTGCCATAGATTGATGATGACGATGCAAATACCACCCTTTTCACCCCTGCGTTAATGGATGCGTCAAGGATGTTTAGTGTGCCATTGACGTTTACGTCATTTGTGGTTATGGGGTCTTTTACCGATCTTGGAACTGATGGAAGAGCGCCCTGATGAAGGACGTAATCCACCCCTTTGACTGCTTCCAGAACGATATGATAGCTTCGTAAATCACCCTCGATAAGCTCAAAGTTGCTGTTGCTGATGAATTCTGCTAAGTTATCACGCCTTCCAGTCGAGAAGTTGTCGAGGACACGGACGTAATCCCCTCTTTTCAGTACCTCCTCAACCAAATGAGAGCCTATAAACCCCGCCCCGCCAGTTACCAGATACTTTGCCATTTATAACTCCATTTCTAATTCTTATTCATTGTAAAGCTCTGAAATATTGCTTTCATTCTTTCATGA
>JAPLFT010000021.1 GCA_026390535.1 Pseudomonadota bacterium | reverse complement strand
TTAATCTTGGCTTTTTTCATTTTCAGACCTCGGAATTTGCAAAATACGTATTAATACTTTTTCTTGCCAACTATTATCAAAAACATCAGGGCTATCGGGATTCCTTCATGAGATTTTTGGTTATACCATTTATTCTTTTATGTACGATGTTTGGGCTGATAATACTTCAACCTAATTTTAGTACCGTCGCTATGCTTTGTATAATTGCGGGCGTTATAATGTTTGTGGCCGGTGCAAGATGGAAATACATAAGTATAGCAGCCGTGCCGGTTATAGTCGGTGCCGGGGTATTAATAGCGTATAAAGCATACAGGATGAAAAGAATCGTGAGTTTTTTGGACCCATGGGCAGATCCTGAGGGAAAAGGATTCCAGGCTATACAGTCCTTTGTGGCGTTCCATTCCGGTGGTTTTTGGGGTGTGGGACTGGGAGCCGGAAAACAAAAACTCTCTTATCTTCCGGAAGCGCACAACGATTTTATATTTGCCATTATTGCCGAGGAATTGGGATTTATCGGAGTCTTGGCCGTACTTGCAGTGTTCTTTATATTGATATACAGAGGAACCAAAATAGCAATAAAAACAGAAAATCTTTTTGGCAGATTACTGGTCTTTGGAATAATGTTCATGATATCAATGCATGTTTTGTTAAACGTCGGTGTTGTCCTTGGTATATTTCCCGTTACTGGACTGCCTCTACCTTTTGTAAGTTACGGGGGAACATCATTGATATCTTTTATGGCCTTTATGGGAATAGTTTTAAATGTATCAAGAGGAGTGAATAATAAATGAGAATTATAGTAACTGGTGGAGGGACAGCAGGGCACGTCAACGCCGGTATAACAATACTCGATGAATTTAAAAAAAGATTTCCAGCCGGCGAGTCATTATTTATAGGTACAAAGAGGGGCTTAGAAAAAGAACTTATACCCAGAGCGGGGTATAAAATAAAATTTATAAAGGCCAGAGGATTAAACAGGGAAAGTATCCCGGTCCTTATTTATTCCCTTTTCCTTATACCGTTTTCCATAATTCACAGTGTGTGCATAATAATGAGGTTTAAACCTGACGCTGTAATCGGCGTAGGCGGTTTTGCCTCCGGTCCTTTTGTATTGGCCAGTTATATACTTGGTAAACCTGTTTTTCTATTGGAACAAAACGCTGTGATGGGATTTACCAATAGGATACTGATTAGATTTGCGAAAAAGATATTTATTGCGTTCCCACTGGCAAATATAAAGAAAGCAGATAAACACAAGGCTGTTTTAAGCGGGAATCCTGTGAGGAATTCAATAACACTGTCATCAAGATATGCGAATATGAAAGTAAATGTGGATGTAAATAAGAACATCCAGAGAAATAAAACTTTTAATATCTTTATCTTTGGGGGGTCTCAGGGAGCCAGAGCTATAAATAATTGTATTACCGATGCCATAGAAAAACTTAACCGGATTGACTCAATCAATATAATCCATCAGACAGGAAGACTTGAATTTGAAAAAATAAAGGATGCATACAGCGGTGCAACATTTGAATATGTCGTTTATGACTATATACACGGAATGGCCAAAATTTATGATGCCACCGATCTTGTTATAGCACGGTCAGGTGCATCAACTATTTTTGAACTTATAGCCTCAGGCGTTCCTTCTATTCTTATTCCTCTTCCCACGGCAGCAGATAATCACCAATACTACAATGCAAAATTTTTATCGGATAATGGAGTAGCTGAACTTATTGAGCAAAAAAAACTTACACCTGACTTTTTGGTGGAAAGAATAAAATACTACAAAGAACATCCTGAAATGCTGAAAACCATGAGCAAAAAGTTATCCCAGATACCGGCTCCTAAAAAAAGACCGGAAGAAACAATAATAGAAACCATAGCAGGTAGTCTTAATGCTTGAAAAATTCTGTTTAAGCAAAGGTATAAAACTGAAGAAAGATTATGATTTCGGCTCACTCCACGGGTATAAAACCAAAGGTGTGGTTAAATATTATTTAGAGATATCATCAAAGACCGATATTATTGACCTTTTAAAACTGGCAAGAGAACAAAACTTTAAGATGGTCGCCTGTGGAGAAGGGAGTAACATCTTAATAAAGGATTATTTTGATGGGCTTTTTGTAAAGTGGATAGATGAAAAGATAGATGTATCTAATAAGAAAAAATTTATACTGCTCAAGGTTTCTGCCGGAGTAAAAAAATCATATCTGAGTGATTATTGTATCCAAAACTCTTTGTCCGGTCTGGAATTTTGGGCCGGTATCCCCGGACTTGTGGGTGGTGGTACGGCGATGAATGCCGGTGCGTACTGTATGCAGGGACAAGATTGTATTGTTCAGGTGCAGATAGCAACACCGGATGGTCTTATAAAAAAGATCGGAGAAGATCTAAAATGGGATTATAGAAAAATAAAACTTCCAGAGTACTCAGTTATAATATCTACAATGTTTGCTTTGGAAAAGGATAAGGAAGATCAAATCAGAAAACGATGCGATGAGTATATAAAGGATAGAGAGGGCAAACACCCTCTGGAATTTCCCTCATGTGGTTCTGTTTTTAAGAATCCGTCAGCAAAAGAAACAGATAAAGGTGCGTGGTGGCTTATAAGGGAAGCGGGATTGTCAGGTTTTTCAATAGGTGGGGCAAAGGTGAGTGAAAAGCACACTAACTTTATAATTAACACAGGTGGTGCCACATCTTCAGATGTACTAAACCTGATAGCTGAAATTAAGAAAAGGGTAAAAGCAAAATTTAACATACAGCTTGAAGAAGAGATCAGGATATTCTAGAGCCATAACCTGCAAGATCAAAAACTTGATTGTGATACCTCCACTATTATCGGCGTTAATATCAAAATGTATGTTGCCGGGAATATGCATAACAGCAATGGTATAAGTGCCTTGGACGGGGCTATCTGCTGGAATCGCAAGGATCTCTGCTCGAGTTTTTCAGTTATATCGGAGGCCTTGGACGACAGGTCGTCCGCTATGGCAATTCCCAGTGTATAGCCTCTTTTTAATATTAAAGACAAGCTCTCTATATAGTTGTTTTTAATCTTGGCAAGGTTTGATAGTAATTCCGATGTGGATTTTGAGGCGGATATTATCTCAACCGTTTTTGTATCCAACAGTCCCGAATCTTTTATATCATTCATGCCGGTCATTATAGAGAGGCCGTTCTTCATAGAAAATGCCATGTACTCAAAGGCGAGGGAATAGTTCAGCTCATTCCTCATATCAAACCTTGTTATTATGTAGAAAAAATAAACCCCTACGCCGTGAACCATGAACGCGGATAACAATAATCCTATCCCAAGACCGGAGTGCAGAACCGGCTGTATTAGATATGGATAGAGAATATTCATTATAAAGAACAAAAAATAAGGTAATGCCGTTCCCACAATGAACTGGATCTTTGTGTGTAATAGCTGTGCCTTTATCCTCTGCTTTATGTTTATCCTCAGGTATAGCGTCCTGTGAAGTTTTTTTATGTTATCCGCCAGTGCACCTCCATTTTTGTAATGCGTAAGCAATGTTATCCAAAAGATCTTTAAAAAAATGGTCTTTGATTTTTTTATACAGTGTTCAATGGATTTTATGTTTCCATGTTCTCTGGAAAGGATGAGAAACAGGGATAATTCATTTCGTAACGGTGCTCTGAGTTTATCCAGACACGCCGAAATACTTTCTATAACAGATACCCCTCCGGTTAGATTTGAGGATACGCTCTCCATTAATATCAAAAGATCTTCTTCTATCTGCCTATCCCTGTGCCTTGTTAAAATTATCTCCGCTATTTTTGGAGAAAGAGCATAAATGTAATTATATATCTTTGGTATTTTCCACAGGAGTTTCCTCTCTATGATGGATATATCATTTTATTCCTACGCAGTTATATTGCTGTTTTGAGTTAATATCGGCCTTGTGTAGTTTATGCTCTCAAGAATATGATTCTCTTCTATATTTGTACTTTGCTCCAAGGATGCAATAGTCTTTGCTACGTTGATGGCCTTTCTGAGGTTTCTCAGACTTAGCGTTCCAGTACTCATGTGTTTATCCAAAATATTTCTGGCTGAATCGGTTATTTTTTGTTTTATTCCCTTTTGCTTTATTTCTTCCCTGAACCTTATGGAATTTAATATCCTCTCTTTTATTCTTGCCGATGAATTTTTATTTTCAGGATTATTTGTGCAGAACTCATCCGTTGTGACCTTTGGTACGGTCATAACAAGTTTTATATCAAAGCGGTCCATCAACGGACCGTTTAGACGACGTTTGAACCTTTCCATGCTCAGGGAGGAGCAATTGCAGGAACTATCCTTTTTGAGGTAATTCCAGCAATTGCAGGGATTGGATGCCGCGATCAGCAGAAAATCAGCAGGCATTTTGTGACAATAACTTGAACGTGATATGTCGATGGTTCCTTTTTCAAGAGGTTCTCTAAGGGCGTTGAGCACATTATGTTTGAATTCGCTTAATTCGTCTAAAAATAATACTCCTTTATGTGCAAGAGTTATCTCTCCTATCCTTGTCCCGCCGATAAGGGCGGAATCCGTAATTGTATGATGGGGTGATCTATATGGCGGATCATCTATAATGTTGTTTGAATCACCCAATAAACCGGCAATCGAATAGATGCTATTAACTTCCAGTTTATCCTGCTTTGTCAAAGGCGGCATAATACCGGCAATTCTTTCGCCTATCATGCTTTTACCGCACCCTGGACTTCCGATCAGCAGGATATGGTGTTTTCCGGCCACGGATATCTCTGCACATCTTACAGCGACCGGCTGCCCTATTACATCTGAGAAATCCTTGTAGTGTGTAAATGTTTTTCTCTCCAAATTGTTCTCTATCGTTGTATTTTCCGCATCCTCTATTTTTGCCTTTGCATCTATATTTCCGGTCACGGCAAAATTTATCAGGTCATCCAGATGTTTGACAGGGACAGTCCTATCCCTGAAAAAACAAACCTCATTCAAGTTAAGATATGGAATTATGACCTTGTCAAAATTCTTTTGAGCAAAATTTACTATGGGTAGTACTCCGCTTACCGGTCTTACCTCGCCGGTTAGAGAAAGTTCTCCGTACAACAAATGTCTTGCAAGCGCATCTTTTGGTATTACTCCTATGGACGTTAACAGGGCTGCTGCGATTGGAAGATCAAAACCGGATCCTTTTTTGGGTACATCGGCTGGGATAAAATTTATAACAAATCTTTTAAGCGGCATATCTATCTTGCAAGCTTTAAATGCCGTGGATATCCTATAAAAGCTCTCTTTTACTATATTATCCGGCAGTCCGGTTATTTTTATGCCGGGAAGACCGTTATAAGATGCTACCTCTACCTTGATTTGTTTTGCTGCCAGATGATCTATGCTGGCTGTGTTTATGTGCGCGTACATGTGAATAGAAAAGCAAATGCCATTCCGGCGGATAAAGCCATTTTTGTGTTTTACTTAATCCGTTTTTTGGCTATTATGTGCGATAATGAAAAGGCATAAGTAATGGATTTACCGGAGGCTTGATGTTTAACCTTGCCGAATATCTTAAAAGTAAATCAATAATAATTGAAAAGGCACTTAAGGGTATTTTGAGCGAATGTGTCTCCGGCACACTTTGCGACTCCATTAATTATAGTCTGACCTCCGGTGGTAAACGTATTAGACCAGTGCTTGTTTTAACAGCATGGGATATACTCAGAATAGACGATGGAAAAAACAAACAGAAGATGACCCTGGAGAACTGTAAAGAGATAATACCGCTTGCCTGTGCTCTGGAGATGATACACGCATACAGCCTTGTTCATGATGATCTTCCGGCTATGGATAATGACGATCTAAGACGAGGGAAACCGACAAATCACAAGGTGTATGGAGATGCCATAGCCATATTGGCAGGAGACGCTCTTCTTACTCAGGCCTTTAACGAACTTTATAAATTATCTGCATGTTATCCTGCAGATAAGGTCTTAAAGACTATTAAATATATTGCTGATGCCTCCGGTATGAACGGTATGGTGGGTGGACAGGCTCTTGATATACAGAATGATGGTATTACAAAGGTCGGAATAGATGAAGCGTATCTGTACAGAACTTCCAGTTGCAAGACCGGTGCTCTCATAACCGCAAGCGTAGCAACTCCTGCGATACTGCTTGGAAGAGACAAGGATGTTAAGAACTTTGAGGGATATGGGAAAGCAATAGGTGTAGCGTTTCAGATAGTGGATGACGTCCTTGGCGTTACAGCCAGCAGAGAGGAACTTGGAAAAACACCTAATATAGATTCGGATAACAATAAGGTTACATTTGTGAGCCTTTTGGGAATAGAGGGCGCAAAAAATAGGGCAAAGGAAGAGATAAAAAAAGCCAAAAACTTTATTTCCGGATACGGCCCCAAAGCGGAGCCTTTAATCGCAATAGCTGACTATATAGTAGAAAGAAAATTTTAGAGTTTTCTTTTATTTGCTTTGTCCCAGTACCTGTTTCTGTTTTAGCCATACATATCCGACTACAGCCATAAAGAATATCATATTGTGAGTTACCTCAAAATCTCCAAAGTTCCACTGTGTCATCCCGTTGATCCAAAAAGAAATAAACCCTCCTATAAGGCCATGGCACAGGGCCATGTTATACCAGTCACCTGATCTTACGGCGGTGTGAAATGCCTGGAACATCATATAAAAGAGTATCCCCCATAGTATTAAGAACGGAATAGTGCCAAGCAATCCTGTGCCTGCCAGCATCTGAATTATTATATTATGGGCGTGTCCCACAAAAGGTACTTCTATGTTGGTTAGTTTCTTAATATATATTGGAGCAAGCGGTTCATTCATCTCGTATCCCACACCCTTGATAGGGTGATCCTTAAACATCGCAAGATGTATGGTAAATACACTGTAACGGATTTTGTCGCCTAATTTACCGGCGTTCGCAAGAGTCGTATCAGCCTTGAGTTTAAAATTATAGCTGACATTATACGCGACAATAGGTGCTGCTATCATTAAAGCTATAACAAGCAGATACATCCATCTTCTAACAAGTGCTGCCTGCACCAGTATTGCAAAAAATACTGCCACTACTATCGCCCTGGAATTAGAAAATAAAAAGCTTACCAGGAACATTACAGCGAGTAATATTAAAAAAGCTCTTAGTTTAGATCCAACCTTACCGATCAACGCAAAAGACAGGATTATAAAAAAATGGAATTGAAAAACATTTACGTATGTAAGATATAGATTAAATACCTGCCTAATACCGGCGACGTTAATGGCAGGGTTCCAAACCATTGTCCATATACCCGTTATAGGGTCAAAACCCGTAAGTTTTTGAAGAATAGCATATGTAACTATTGGGAGCATAAACCATAACAGCGTCTTTAAAGCCTTCCGATAGGAAAATATATGTTCAAATATGATCAAATGGTAAGAGAAGAATATCAGATTCCTTATCCGTCCGAAATAATAGATCTTTGAGGCCCCGCTTTCTGCTGTATACGGTGCTGTAATGACCGTAATAGCCAAAGTGCAGGCCAGTATTAAAAACCATCTGTTTAGTGGATGTTTAACAAAAATATTTTTATTATTGACTACATAGTCATAAATACCAACGTACATGGTTAAAAACAGACCTACCCATCCAAATATCTCCATTCCGGCCATAGAGATGACCATGCTGAATAGATACATAAAATAGACGGCAGGAAGTATCTTTTTTATTCCGATGTAGAGCCAATAGGCTAATCTTTTCATGGCTTTTTATCCTCATTTAGCGGTTGATTTGGCTAATTATTGCTGATATTTCAGCACATAGAAAGGTAATTTTCAAAGATTTTAAATGATCTAAGGAGTTAGTCATGAAAGGTATAGTTCTTGCCGGCGGAAGCGGGACCAGGCTCTATCCGGCCACGGGTGCCATATCAAAACAGATATTGCCTATATATGACAAACCGATGATCTATTACCCAATCTCGGTACTAATGCTTGCTGGTATAAAAGAGATACTGGTGATATCAACACCAAGAGATATAAAACTTTATGAGGAACTTTTAGGCGACGGGAAACAATTCGGTGTAAGGTTTGAATATAATATACAGGAAAGGCCGGATGGAATAGCTCAATCATTCGTAATAGGCGAAAAATTTATTGGTAAAGATAATGTGGCGCTGATTTTAGGTGACAATATCTTTTACAGCTATGGTTTGAGCGGGATGCTGGAAGACGCCGCAAGTTTGAAGAACGGGGCTGTGGTGTTTGCATATTATGTGGATGATCCACAAAGATATGGAGTGGTTGAATTTGATAAGAACGGAAAGGCATTAAGTATAGAGGAAAAACCAAAACAGCCCAAATCTAATTACGCCGTTACCGGATTATATTTTTACGACAATAAGGTCGTAGATATTTCTAAGAGTTTAAAACCATCCGCCAGAGGAGAATTTGAGATCACGGATGTAAATAAGGAATATTTAAAACGAGGTGAGCTTAAGGTTACCAATATGGGTAGAGGTATGGCGTGGCTGGATACCGGTACACATGACAGCCTACTGGACGCAAGTAACTTTATAGCTACTATAGAGCACAGGCAGGGTCTAAAGATAGCCTGTCTTGAAGAGATCGCGTATAACAAAAAATTTATAAATAAATCACAACTACTTTCCATAGCGGAGACCATGAAGAACAGTAATTATGGAAAATACCTCTTTAAGGTCGCAGGACATTAATATGGGATTTATAAAAACAGGGCTAGACGGTGTATTGATATTTGAACCTAAGGTACACAAAGACCCAAGAGGCTACTTTTTTGAAAGTTACAGCCAAAAACTTTTTGCAGAGCATGATTTGCACTACAACTTTGTCCAGGATAATCAGTCTAAATCCAAATATGGTGTTTTAAGGGGCTTGCACTATCAACTTGGACCGCATGCTCAAACAAAACTGGTTAGGGTCCTAAAAGGCAAGATATGGGACGTTATAGTTGATGTAAGAAGAAATTCTTCAAAATATAAAAAATGGATAGCATTTGAACTAACAGACGAAGATTTTAAACAGGTACTTATACCTAAGGGCTTTGCTCATGGATTTATAGTATTGAGTGAAGAAGCTATAGTCTCTTATAAATGTGATACCTTCTATGATAAATCCTCAGAAGGTGGAATAAAGTTTGATGATCCTGAACTTAACATCGATTGGAAAATACCACATAAGGACATAATAATTTCTGATAAAGATTTAAAAAATCCTTACTTAAAGGATGCAAGGGATAGTCTTTAAATTATGAATGTCTTGGTTACAGGGGCAAAAGGCCAACTTGGTAAAGAAATAGAAAAACTTTCCTCCGGTCAACTATGGACCGGGGAACGAAAATTCTTTTTTACCGATATAGATGAATTGGATGTAACGGATATTGCTTCTATAAGATCCTATATAACACAAAAAACCATAGATATTATTATAAACTGTGCAGCATATACCGCTGTAAATAAAGCGGAAACAGAAAAAGAAAAGGCAAAACTTTTAAATGAAGCAGTACCGGCATATTTAGCCCTTGTGGCAAGAGAATCCAACATGCCTCTCATACATATATCAACGGATTTTGTCTTTGACGGTGAAAAAAAACATCCATATGTGGAAACAGATAAACCCAACCCTTTATCTGTTTATGGCAGGACAAAACTGGAAGGAGAGTATGAGGTCATAAAACATGGCGGTACTTTCATCATTATAAGGACCTCGTGGTTATATTCGGAGTTTGGAAATAATTTTGTTAAGACCATTCTGAGATTGGCAAAAGAGAAAAAAGAATTGGGAGTAGTGTCTGATCAGATCGGGGCACCGACTTATGCAGAAGATCTGGCCTCTGTTATATTGGGTATAATTCCAAATATACAAAATGGCACAAGGGAAATATTCCATTATTCCAACGAGGGAGTGATAAGCTGGTATGACTTTGCAAAAGCTATAGTGGATATAAAAAACATTAACTGCAAAATAATTCCCATAGAGACAAAGGATTATCTCACTTCTGCGGTACGACCTTTATACAGCGTACTGGATAAAACAAAGATAAAAGAAACTTTTGATGTGCAGATACCTGAGTGGCGGGATTCTTTAAAAAGATGTTTAAACAGATTATGATGTTTAAATAAATAATATGGAGGATAGATGAAAAGTATTCTTGTTACCGGTGGCGCAGGTTTTATAGGTTCTAATTTTATCCCATATTTTATAGAAAAGTATCCTGACTATATGGTCGTAAACCTGGACAAATTAACCTATGCCGGGAACCTGGATAACCTAAAAGAAATGAGGCATCATCCAAGATACAAATTCATCAAAGGCG
>JAPLFT010000055.1 GCA_026390535.1 Pseudomonadota bacterium | reverse complement strand
CAAGACTGGATGGCGCATTACAAAAGCTGTCAATCGAACTTAAACAACTAGCACAAACACGGGGCTACTAGATGTCCAAAACTGTTTTTTGGAGAGGTTATCATAGCCCAGAGATATTATCTCTAATCAGAGAAACTTGGGAAAATGATGATTTATTAATCCTCTGCCCTCCGAGTTTAAACGACGTAGATTATCTTGCTGCTTTTTTGCCATCCGGAGAAGCAACATTTTGTGGAGATTGGAATAATGATAAAAAACCATTAACTTGTAGTTATTCACAAGGGTATCCTAAACCGCCCGTGTTAGGTGTTTTTACGACCGGAACAACGAGTACACGTCCTAGACTAGTATTATATTCTAAGTACAACATCATTACGTCAGTGAAGGCCATTTATAACTTATTTGATATTAGCAATAACGCCACAATATTTTGTTATCCTCAGCCTTACCACGTTTTTGGTCTTACATTAGGTTATGCAGCAAGCATTATTAAGAATCTAAAAATAATTTGTCCCAAAGGCAAATATAATAGCGAGCATCATACTACATGGAGTAATGTCCAAGGCGATACAAGACGATCAATGATAAGTCTTGGAACACCGACTCATTTCAGTGATCTGATTGGTTTTGTAGAGAAAAATAATGTTAGTTTCGCACCATCCTATGCTTCCATTATGGGAGGGGCATTAGTTAACAAGGATCTTTGGTATAAAACAAAAGAAAAACTGCTTATTGAAAAGCCGAGCATCGGTTATGGCTGTACAGAGGCAAGTCCAGGCGTAAGTCATCTCCCGCCTGGAGTAGCACCATTAGAAGATGGTGAACTCGGATTCCCTTTGAAAGGTATAAAACTAGAACATACTGAGAACGGATTGGAGTTTAGAGGTAAAAATCTTTGCTTAGCAATCATAGACAACAAAGAGATAAGCTTTCCTAAATCATTTTTAATTCCTGATAAAGTTGAAGTAAGAAAGGATGGCGCCTTGCTGTACAGAGGAAGGGCTGACCTTGTTTTGAATAGAGGTGGAGTTAAACATTCTCTTGAACAGATTGAAGCACTGATCAGAGACAGCCTCCATATAGACGTTGTTTGCGTTTCTGCTCCCGAATCTAGGTTGGGAGAAGAATTAGGAATAATAGTTAATAAAAAAGAAAGTATTCAACTAGGTTCAGAAATATTCTCTTTGTTAGAGAACAAAACAGGCTGTAGGTTTAATAAGAACAATCTGCTTCTTGTAGATGCGTTCCCTTTGAATTCTAATTCAAAAATAGATAGAAATGCTTGCCAAAAACTACTTGCAGAACATAAAGCTAATTCGTTTTTCCCAATAGACGTAGAAAAGCTACGAACAGCACTCCCTCATCGACCACCAATGGTTTGGATAAACAAAGTACTATGTGCGGAAAAAGGATCTGGCACAAGTCTAGTAGTTTTAGACAAAACTGCTCACTACTACAGTACTAGTAAGTTAAGAAGAACTTCTTTTATTGAGTGGATGGCTCAGGCTTATGGGTTTAACACAGCGGCTTATGAGTTATATAAAAGTGAAGGTCCCACAAAAACCCCAAGCAAAGCGTTTCTAGCCGCAATAAGTAATGTTAAATTTAATCTAGAAAACTTCGATAGCTATCATGCTGAAAAATTATTTGTACATACAAAGCTAGAGGCTCAGCTTGATAATCTGTCGCTTGTTAAAGCCCAGGTAACCCTAGAGGATCCTAGCGTTGTGCTAGCAAGTGCTACTTTAAAATTGTATACCGAGTATTCTTAGGATATAATAGTCCGAGTCGGTATTGAAAGATGATTGGAGGTATTCATGAAATCCAGTAAGTTGATTGTTACCCTTGTAATACCAGTATTACTTATTGCTTCCTGTGCGACAAAAAACACGAATCTGGCTTCTAAAGGCATGATCAAAAGTAGTAGCAGCGATACTTTGAAAATTGAGGGCAATTGGATAAAAGATAAAGGGAAAAAGTTCGACCTATCGGTAAGCATAACCAATATTGCAAACAAAGAAATACTTATAAAACGTGTCGATATGATATGTAAAAAGGGAGATCATTTGGGATACTATGATCGTATACGTAATGAACATACAAATATTCAATCAAACAACCCACAATATTTAGTTTTTGAACCAGGAGAAATGAAAAGATTCCATTTTACCTGTTACCTAGACGTAAAGTACAAGGATAAAGATTTTTACTTTATCGTTAAAAAAGTGTTCGAAAATAATTCTAAAGACATAGATACTCCTGCAAAGGGGAGCTTGTTAGCAAAAGATATTGAAATGCATATAAAGTTATAAATATACAAACTCCTGCTAATCTATAAACGGACCGATTGTCCAATATTGTGCATTTACAGCCTCTAATTTAGCTTAAATTTATGCGTTATATGCCTACACTTTCTGGCTATCCTATGGACTATATGTCCTTGGGTCGATCAAAAACAAGGAGGCTGAAGCCATGAAAGATTCTGTTTTAAGTCAAATTAAGGCATTAGAAGGACTGTCCATTAAGGAGCTTCGGGCAAAGTACACAGAGGTTTATGGAAGCGACAAGGGCGCCCAGAACAACAAAAGGTACCTCATTAAGAGAATTGCTTACAAGGTCCAAGAAAATGAGCTTGGAGGGCTAAAGAAAGAGGCTCAGGACGAGATTAACCTCTTCATTGAAGAAGTAAATCCTCTGGAAGAATTAAGAAGGTCAAACATTGGAAAGGATTTATCTGGAAAGAAAAACAAAAAAGTTCCGATGCCCGGAACGATTATCAAGAAAACTTACAAAGGCAATTTGCTGGAGGTTAAAGTTTTAGAGGCTGGATTTGAGTATCAGGGAAAGGTTTTTAAATCCCTTTCAAAACTTGCGAAAGAAATTAGTGGTGTGCATTGCAGTGGATTTGCATTCTTTAAATTATGAGATGTGCAATATACACCAGAAAATCTACGAATGAAGGCTTAGACCAAGACTTCAACAGCCTTGATGCCCAGCGCGAGGCATGTGTAAACTACATTCTAAGCCAAAAACACGAGGGCTGGACGCTATTACCTGAATACTACGATGATGGTGGTTATACAGGGGCTAATATGGACCGCCCAGCCCTCAAACAGCTCATAAGCGACATAGAGACCAATAAGATCGATTGTATAGTGGTTTATAAGGTTGATAGGCTCTCTAGGTCATTATTGGACTTTTCTAAGCTTCTTGAGCACTTTGACAAGCATAAGGTTACCTTTGTATCCGTTACTCAGCATTTTAATACAAATAGCTCTATGGGGAGATTAACGCTTCATATCCTTTTATCCTTTGCTCAGTTTGAAAGGGAAATTATCAGCGAAAGAACCAAAGACAAGGTATCTGCAGCAAGAAAAAGAGGACAATGGACTGGCGGATACCCCATGCTTGGCTATGATCTTGATAGAGCCGCCAAAAAATTAGTCATTAACCCCGAAGAAGCTATTCTGGTGAAAGATATCTTTGAAACCTACGCTAAAAAATGTTCTCTTCTAAGAGTTGCAGATATTTTAAACAGTAGAGGCTGTAAGACCAAGTCACATACGAGTAAAAATGGGAGAGTATTTGGAGGGAGATCTTACGACAAAAACGAGGTTGGGAAAATTCTCTCAAGTTTTTTATACATCGGTAAAATAGAATTCAAAAATGAAATTTATGCAGGACAACACTCAGCGATAATAGAAGAAGATTTGTTTTACCAAGTTCAGCGTATTAAAACTGAGAACATGAAACAAAGAGACAGAAAGAAAACCAAGCAAAACGTGGGATTATTAAAACATATATTGTGGTGCAAGCCTTGCAATAGGATGATGATACCGACGTATACATGCAAAAAGAAAAAGAAGTATCGATACTATCTCTGTAATACCGCTAATAGATCTGGATATGACAAATGCCCAACAAAATCCGTTAATGCTCATGAAATAGAGAAAGCTGTATTAAAATGCTTGAGGGAAATTATTGTTAAAGAGAACATCACTCAGGCAGCTGTTGTTACTTCTGCTTTATGGGACGACCTTTTTTCTTGCGAACAACGAAGAATATTAAACCTAATAGTTGAACGAGTAGATTACGACGGCCCGTCTGAAAACATCTCTATAACCATCAACCAAAAAGGCTTACAGGAGCTAGCGGATGAAGTACGAGTTTAAGGTTGAATTAAGAAAAACAAATTCTAGGAAAAGGAAAACTGATCAGGGCAGTAAAACGGGGATTAAA
>JAPLFT010000029.1 GCA_026390535.1 Pseudomonadota bacterium | reverse complement strand
GATGCACTGGGTAAGTCTTCTAAAGGCAAGAGCGATAGAAAATCAGTGTTTTGTGATAGGTGTCAACAGAATTGGGGCTGACCCAAAATTGGTATATTCGGGAGACTCAATGGTGGTAGATCCCATGGGAAACGAGGCCCTTAACTGCCAGGATAAAGAGGGCCTATTTATGACGGAAATCAATGTGGAAGAGGTCTCAAGAACAAGAACGTCATTTCCTTTCCTTAAAGACAGGCTAAAGTAATAAAAGAACTTGAAAAAACGTCAAAGTAAAGGTAGAAGCTTGTTTGCTTTTGATGAGCGGGGGTGTAGCTCAGTTTGGTAGAGCTTCTGATTTGCACTCAGAAGGCCAGGGGTTCAAGTCCCCTCACCTCCACCAATTCCCAAATTAAATTGGAGAATAACAGTGTCATCAAAAAAGAACAAATCAAAGAAATCAAAGGCTTCAAAGCCTTCAAAGCCTATGCACAAAAAAAAGGCAACTAAGGGGCCAAGCATGAAAAAAAGGGCGATTAAAAAGCCTGTGATAAAGACAAAGCATAAGCCTGTGGCAAAACATGAGCATGCAAAAAAACATGAGCATGTAAAAAAGATTGAACATGTTAAAAAAACGGAACATTCTAAAAAAGTAGAACATGTAAAAAAACCGGAACACATAAAAAGATTCGAACATGTAAAACATCAGAGTCATATTAAACATCCTGAACAGATTAAGCACTACGACCATGTGATACCCGTAAAAGAAAAAGCAAAAGTGAAGATTGAAATACCATTCCAGATAGGTGAATTTGCTGTGTATCCGGCGCATGGTGTCGGAAAAATAGAGGAAGTAGAGACCAAGACGATAATGGGCGAAAAAATGGAATTCCTGGTAATAAGTATTCTTGATACAGGGATGAATGTGCTGGTGCCTGTAACCAATATCGGTAACGTCGGGTTGAGGCCTGTTATAAAATCTGCAAAAGTGAAAGAGGTCTACGAGGTTTTAAAACAAAAGAAGAGAACGGTAGTCGGATCTACGTGGAATAGGCGCTATAGAGAATATATGGAGAAAATAAAATCCGGATCTGTTTTTGAAATAGCGGAAGTTCTAAGGGATCTTATAGTACTTAAGGGTGATAAGGACCTCTCTTTTGGAGAGAGGAAGATGCTTGATACGGCAAAGAACCTGTTGATAAAAGAGCTGGCATTGGCAAAAGGCGTTAATGAAAAGAAAATAGAAGCTGAGATACTAAAGATATTCTCCGAAGCCTAGAAATTATGAATATAGCGGTTATATTATCTGCCGGTGCTGGTCTTAGGTTTAATGACACCAGCCCAAAACAGTTCCTGCTTTTGGACGGGAAACCGATTCTTTATCATAGTATTAAAAAATTCCAGGAATATCCCGGTGTAGATAAAATATTGATCGTTTCTCATCCTGACTACATGAACAAGACAAAAGAGATTTGTAGTGAATTTTCAAAAATAGCAGGCATTATTCAGGGTGGAGAAAGAAGACAGGATTCCGTATGGAACGCTCTTGACTGGATAAATATAAATCAGAAAAAATGTGAACTTGTCTTTATACATGATTCCGCGCGTCCCCTTTTAAGTGACAAACTCCTGGAAGCTCTTTACAAAGCGGCAAACAGGACGGGCGCGGCGATTCCGTGCATATCTGCAGATGACACCATAAAGGAAATATCAGGCTATACCATAAAAAAGACGCTGAAAAGAGATGAACTTGTGCGTGTCCAGACGCCTCAGGTCTTTGATTTTAGGAAAATATATAAAGCGTACCTGAGCTTTCCAAAAGATCAGATAGCTACAGATGATGCTTTTGTTGCAGAAGTTTCTGGTATAAAAGTTTATGTAGTGGAAGGCGACAAGAATAACATAAAGATAACACATCCTGTGGATCTAAAGATCGCCGAATTATTTATCAAAGAGGTGTCTTAAATGTTAAACACCGTTACAGGGATCGGATATGATAGCCACAGATTTATGGCGGGAAGAAAGCTTATTCTGGGCGGCGTTGATATCCCGTGCGACATGGGTTTGGACGGTCATTCCGATGCCGACGCATTATGCCATGCTATAATAGACGGCATACTGGGCGCTGCCGGTAAAAAAGATATAGGGCAGATATTTCCGGACACTGACCCAAAGTGGAAAGATGCTGATAGCCTCGGTCTTCTTAAAAAAACTACAGAACTGATAAGCAAGGATAAGATAAAAATAATATATATAGATGCTGTTGTAGTAACGGAGAAACCCAAAATTGCATCTCATATCAACAAAATGATAGAAAAAATATCGGAAGCCACAGACATTAATTCAAAAAGGATTAACATAAAGGCAAAAACCAATGAAAAAATGGGATTTTCAGGACGAGAAGAGGGTTTAATGGCAATGGCTTGTGTGACTATTGAAAGGGATTTCAATGACAGGTAAAGACAACATAAGAGTTCGTTTTGCTCCATCACCTACCGGTGGATTGCATCCCGGTAACGCAAGAATAGCCGTGTTCAACTGGCTGTTTGCTCAGCATGAAAAAACTAAAGGGAATAACGCAAAATATATATTGAGAATGGAAGATACCGACGAGGAACGTTCAACTGCAGAACATGAAAGCTCGATTCTTGAGGATCTGAAATGGCTTGGGATCACCTGGGACGAAGGTCCTTTCAGACAGAGCGACAGAACAAAAAGATATAGGGAAGTAGCAGATGTTCTTTTTAATAAAGGATTTCTCTATAGGTGTTACTGCACGGAAGAAGAATGTGCACAGGAGAGAGCTGCTCAGATAAAAGCAAGTAAACCGCCACGATACAGCGGTAAGTGTAAAAAACTTACAAATGAACAAAAAATCGATAATGATAAAAACAAAACTCCGTATACATTAAGATTTGATGTTGAAAAATTCATAAATGATATCAACGACGGCAATGACCAACTAAGTTATCATGACCTTATAAAGAACAGAGAAGCAACCAGCATGATGAGTAATCCCCTCAAGGTCATAGGTGACTTTGTAGTAATAAAACAGTCCGGTACTCCGACATATAATTTTGCGGTTGTAGTTGATGATATTGATATGAAAATAACCCACGTGTTCAGGGGTGAGGATCACGTGTCCAACACATTCAGGCAATTGATGATATTCATTGCTCTCGACGTTAAGGGGGGCGATCTTCCAAAATATGGACACCTTCCCATGTTGCTTGCTCCGGACAAGACAAAGCTCAGCAAACGCAGCGGTGGAGTTCCTATACACGAGTATAAGGAAATGGGATTTTTAGCCGAGGCTATGTTTAATCATCTGGCTTTACTTGGTGGCGGAATCAAAGGAGTGGAAGAAACAGACAACAAGAATACTCTGGCTAAGGCTTTTGATTATAAAGACACAGCATCTTCTGCATGTGTATATGACATAGAAAAATTAAAGCACATAAACACAAAAATAATCCAGAAACTGAATGAAGAAGATGTTTTTCGTCTTTTAACATCCGATCTTAATTTGAATGATAACTGGAAAAAATATTACAGCAGGGAGCTTTTTGCTAAGATCATTAGTTTGGCAAAAAATGGTGCAAGACTTCTTACCGATGTTATTGGAACAATAAAGATATTTACAGCTGGACGCTCCGATGATCTACCCCTAAATGAGAGAGCATCATTAGATTTTAAACCCGAACAGAAAGCTATTGTTGATTATCTTCATAAGGAGTTTGTTGTATCTAAAAAACAGCTTTCGGGGCCAACATGGAAAGAAACCAAAGAAAAGATAATATCCCTGGGCGTACTTTCCGGCGGTAAACTTTTTAAGACATTAAGACTGATCCTTACGGAAAGGACTGATGGTCCGCCTCTTGATGAAATAATGTTACTTATTAACAACGATGTGGTTGTGGAAAGGATTAAAAAAGCAAGACAGATCGAAGGTTAGAATATTATGTTTAAACTCATCTCTCCTCATGAGCCGTGCGGAGATCAACCACAGGCTATAAAACAAATTACGGAAAAACTCAGAAATAATGAAAAAAACGTGGTACTGCTGGGTGTAACGGGTTCCGGAAAAACATTCACCATGGCCAACGTTATAGCCGAGTTAAATCGTCCCACTCTTATAATAGCTCCTAATAAAACACTGGCGGCTCAGCTTTTTGAAGAAATGAGAATGCTGTTCCCGGAAAATGCGGTTTCATATTTTGTCAGTTACTATGACTATTATCAGCCTGAAGCGTATCTTCCGGCTACGGATACATATATAGAGAAGGACAGCGCAATAAACGATGAAATAGATAAGCTTAGGCATGCCGCCACAAGCTCTTTGTTGACAAGGCGCGATGTGATAATCGTGGCATCTGTATCATGTATATATGGTTTGGGATCTCCGGATGAATATAGGAGCATGAGCGTAAATATATCCAGGGGTGATAAAATAAAAAGAAATGATCTCTTAAGAAAAATAACCGATATACATTATAAAAGAGATGATATGGATTTTACACGAGGAGCTTTTAGAGTAAGAGGTGATGTAATAGAGTTACTTCCTGCATATGAAGAGAATATAGCGTATAGGATCGAATTCTTTGGCGATGAAATAGACAGGCTCAGTGTGTTTGACCCAATCACGGCAAGAGTTATATCAAGGGAAGAAAAACTTTTTATATATCCGGCCAGTCACTATGCGACCAGTAAAGAAATTGTAAAAAAAGCCATAAAAAGAATTCAGGAAGAACTTGGACAAACCATTCCGGAATTGAAAAAACAGATGAAACTCATCGAAGCAAAACGTCTTGAGGAAAGAACATATTACGACATAGAGATGATGGAAGAACTCGGATATTGTAAAGGAATAGAAAATTATTCCAGGCATCTTACGGGGCGAGCCCCGGGTGAACCGCCACCGACACTTTTAGAATATTTTCCGAAGGATTTTCTACTTTTTATAGATGAATCACACATAACCGTTCCGCAGATATCCGGGATGTATAAAGGCGACAGATCCAGAAAACTTACGTTAATAGAATACGGTTTCCGTCTTCCATCGGCGTTGGATAACAGACCTCTTAATTTTGATGAATTTGAAAAGACCGTAGATCAAACAGTGTATGTCTCCGCAACCCCCGGCTCATATGAATTAAATAAGATTAATAACAAGGCAGTTGAGCAGATAATAAGACCAACTGGGCTGGTTGATCCCGTCATAGATGTTTATCCCTGCAAAAATCAGGTTGATCATCTGTTGGAAGAAATAAAAAAGGAAGTGAAAAAAGGTCACAGAGTTCTAGTTACGACCCTTACCAAAAAAATGGCGGAAGACCTTACGGAACATTACCTGAAGAAAGGGATTAAGGTTAATTATCTTCACTCTGATATATCGACTCTTGAGAGGATAGAGATAATCAATGATCTTAGACGTAAAGTTTTTGATGTACTTATAGGGATAAATCTTCTTAGAGAGGGTCTTGATATTCCCGAGGTGGCACTTGTTGCAGTTCTTGATGCTGATAAGGAGGGGTTTTTAAGGTCCGGCAGGTCTCTTATACAGGTGATAGGAAGAGCGGCAAGAAATGTTGATGGCCGTGTTATTATGTACGCGGATAATATGACGGACAGTTTACGACTAGCTATAAAAGAAACAGACAGAAGACGGGCCATTCAGGTCGAATATAATAAGCAGAATAATATAACTCCAAAGACAATTGTTAAAAACATACATAGTACTCTGTCTACTCTGACAAACATGGATTATGCCGATGATCTTGCAGAAAGTGCCGGTAAAATTAAAAAATTCAGGACACCTGAAGAGATCGATTCTGAGATCATCCTCCTTAATCAAAAAATGATTGAACATGCCAGAAAACTTGAATTTGAAAAAGCCGCCAAAACAAGGGACGAGATATCAAAATTAAAGATGCTGAGGCTGGAACTTGGTTAAACTTAAGATAGTTCTGATCAATCCCCTTATCCCCCAGAATACGGGAAATATAGCACGCCTGTGCGCCGCGAATGATTTTGATCTTCACCTTATAGGAAAGCTTGGATTTAGTCTGGAGGATAAACAACTGAAAAGGGCCGGACTTGATTATTGGGAATATGTAAAACTATTCCGTCATGATTCTTTTGAGGATTTTCTGAATAATGAGAATGAATATGTAAATCTTCCTTTCAATTTTTTTGTTTTTACAAAAAAAGCGAACAAAGACCTTTTTGAGATCAGATTCAAAGATGGAGATGCCCTGGTCTTTGGTCCGGAGGATAACGGCTTTTCCAGTGATTTCCTGCAAAAATATAATATCCATACAGTGAAGATACCTATGCAGGCTGCAAATGTTCGTTCATTAAATTTATCGAGTGCTGTGGCAATTTCATCATATGAGGCTCTACGACAAATCAAAAATAGTGGTATAATCTAGAATATGTATCTCACAATAATTTTAATTAATCTGATCCTTGGCTCTTTGTTTGCCCAGAACGAACTTGTAGTCCTTGACGATGCAACACAACCCAACAGGATGAGTAGATGGGCTGCTGAAGGTCCTGTGGGGCCTGCGATTGGTATTGACTATATAAATAATGATAAGGAAAGAGGGACCGTAATAAGATTTAGGGGTTTTGCTCTAAATAGTATCTTTACATACAGGGGTGATAACGGTGAGCCCTTAAACATAGCAAATTGTAAAGCCCTTCAATGGAAAATGAAATCCGAACGACCGTTTTTAATACAGGTTAAGGTATCCACGGATGGAGGTATAAAATATCTTCTTTACAGTGATTTAACTAATAAGGTTAATAGCCGGGATACGTATCTTCATATTGGGATTGGCTCTATATATAGAGATGGGAAATGGAAGATTATTACAAGAGATATAGAAAAGGATCTTTTATCTTTTCTTCCAAAAGCGAAACTTATCAGCATAGATGCAATCTCTTTTAGAGGGACAGGATATATAGATGATCTATTGGCTTTTTCTTCTGTGCCTAAAGATATTTTGCTTAATAAGGGCAGTATAAAAGGTTGGGATAAAATAGGTAAGAGTGGAAAAATTGGTTTGGACTCGGATCCTATTCTTGAGAAAATCGTAAAATTTGATTCGGGAAAAGATAAAACGGATTTTCGTCTAAGGAATTCTGACGGCACTTATTGGAAAATAAGAACAAATGTTATCTTACAGTGGAAAATAAAAACGGATCAGCCGTATAAGGTTTTTGTAATAGGTGATACGTTGCAGGGAAAATATATCCTGAGTTATGAAAGTACGGATGCGAACGTAGATTATGACAAAACCAGCGAAATAATAAGTTACGGGTTGGGAAAAGATACACTTGACGGCAAATGGCACGCTATAACCAGGAACATTGAACAG
>JAPLFT010000264.1 GCA_026390535.1 Pseudomonadota bacterium | reverse complement strand
GGTGCTTGTGAAAGATTCAAACCACCAACTTCTTGCCAGAGGAGGGGCTTACATTTTGTTGAGAGCCTTCTTATAGTCAATATAAGCGTATTCATTGCAGGCATCCTTATTTCGCACGGGAAATCAGCCATTCTAGGACGGAACTCTTTTCGTATAGAATTCTCTGTCCAATTCGGAGCGGATTACGGGGGCCAGTACCTGCGCTGTCCACATTAGCAAGGTGCCTAGGGCTATAACCAAGGCGCTCTGCAAGCTCGGATCGGGTGATCGAGTTGTTGAGATCTGCAAACATCTTCTCAACTTGCTTCCTCCGTTCTTCACCAATTCTCAATTCATCAGTTATGTTCACCAAGTTTCCTCCTTCGCCATCAGGCTTTTACTTTATAGCTGGAGGTCTCTACATTTTCAGATAGAGAAGTACCCAACCAATTGAATTACAAGGAGAATAAAATTTATTTTTATTGATGAATAAACATAGAGATATCTATGAAGTGTTATGTAGGAGTGCAGATACTGATAGGATTATTAGTGTCTGTGAAAGTTTCAATGAAAAGTCTTTTTGAAGTTAGCTCTCTTTTGAACTGTCATCGTCATCGTCGTCATGAATCCCTTGTTTATGATGTTCCCATGGTGTCGGGGACATTTTAATATAGCATTTTTCAGCCTCTTCGTTTGTTAATGTTTTTCTTTCAATTCCTGATATAATTAGTTCCTTAACTTCTTTGTCTATAACTCTGGCTTCCGAAACATCAGGGCATATATCTCTTTGATACAGTAACTTTTCTATATGCTCCAATAACTTATCTTTTAACTTTAACAGCTTATCATGCTCAGCTTTTGTAATTCTTGTGTAAGGTGATTTTTTGTACTCAATTATTGGCTTTATTGTGAACTGACGATAAGAAGGCGGCTTTTTTGAGGGGGTAACAAAAAATATATAATCCTCAGTATTAAAATATTTGTTGAGCTTCTTACTTATCTCTTGAAGTATTTTATTCTTATTCTGACCAGGTTTGCTTGAAGGTTTTCCAATATCAATGCAATGGTCTTGAGCATTCAATATCTCCTTAAAAGTTTCCCATTCCTTTGTAGGCTTATTCTTGAACTTGAAATAAAGGCTATCATGAGTAACAGACTCGGAGTTCCCCCCTGGATATTTGATTAGTATATTATCGTCCTCACCAAGAGACATAGAGACAGCATTTAGATCAATCAACGCATTAGAATGAGTTTGTTCACCTATAACCTTTACCAGGGTGATGAGTTCATTTGGAACCTTAAGATATAGTTGCTTGGCCTGCGCCCACTTTATAACTTCAACCGGTTTTAGTTTGCCCACTATGAATGCTTCCACGCTATCATCGATATTGTTGAAGGTTCCGGCTTTGATAGCAGTCTTTATCAAATCAATGATCTTATCGTTGTCTTGTAAAAGACCTTTAGGGTCATGACCAGAGATAAGAGATGCTGCCTGGAGGATTGTCCAGCAATCCTTGCTTATCCAATAATCATAATCAACTTTATGTTCCTCAAGGGTATGACTATCTTTATCTTCTGTGTCTGGGGAGCCATCATTATCCTGAATAAGTTTTATTATCTTTGATGCCCTTGAAATATACCTAGGGTTTTTATCCTTCTCGTCTTTTTCCATTCATAGCATCCCCTTTATGCTTTTCCCATTATTAAAAACCAAGGC
>JAPLFT010000115.1:677-7331 GCA_026390535.1 Pseudomonadota bacterium | reverse complement strand
TTTTATAAAAATTTATTAAATTCCTATAAATATTTACACTCTATTAACAACAATTACAATGGGAGAGTAAATATGGACATAGAAATAAAATTCATTAAAAATTTTCAAATTGAGGCTAACCTTGGAGCTCACAAAATAATGTCGGACCAGAGCAAAGAATTGGGCGGAGACGGCATGGCTCCCAATCCCTACGAGTATTTTGTTGCATCCATCGGACTTTGCGTTGCCCATTATGTGAATTCATTCTGCAAACAAAGGGATATTCCTATGGATGGGATGACGGTAATAGAAAAAACGCTAAAAGACCCGGCAACCGGACAGGTTTCTTTTAATACTGTTATCAAAACCCCGTCATCATTCCCTGAAAAATACAGGGACGCCTTGCTGAAGGTTGCGGACGGCTGTAAGGTAAAAAAAACCATCCTGTCGGGGCCGGAATTTAAAATATCATTGGAATGATCTCAATCAGGGGAACAAAAGATGAAATCTTTAAAAACTGTTAAAGTACGACCGCTATCTTTTTCTGATATACATAAAAATAAACCGCTGGAGATAAAAAAAGAAAAACTCTGGCAGGTTTTATGCGGGGACAAGGGACACTGGAGGGTTGGATTATACTCGCCGGAAGTGGATTCTATAGAAGCTATTGATAGATTTGAAAAGCATAGCTGCCCAGAGTTTTTTGTGCTTTTGTCCGGAAATATGTCTTTGGTTATCAGGAATAAAAAAAAACCTAAAATAATAAAACTGGAACCTTTAAAACCGGTCATGATAGATACCTGGCACAGTGGATTTTGCCCCAACGGAAAACACACGGGAATAGCTCTGGTTGTGGAAAGAGATGAATTTATTACCAAATATCAGTCTATGGCCTGAATACAAAAAGCGTCAAACCCTTATCAGTAAAGCCTGTGGTTTTACATTCTTTTTGATTTGTGGTATAGAAACTCCCGATTTCTTCATGATCAGGAGGATCTTAAAATGATAATAAAAAAATCAGACGGTTCTGTAATTTTTGAATTTGACCAAAATACTTCCGGAAAAGTATATCTTGCCGGAGAATTCAATAACTGGAATTATGCTTCCACACCCCTTAAGAAAACGCCTACGGGCAAACACAGGGTTACTCTTCATCTAAAGCCCGGAAAATATCAATTCCGTTATTACACAAATCACCAGTGGTTTAATGACAGCCATGCTGACGGCGTTGAAAATAATAATTACGGCTCACAAAATTCAATCGTAGTTATAGAGTAGGACTTGAGATTTCAGTTTAAGCTTTCCTTGTAAGTCATTTTGCATGTGTAATTGACGCTCGTTTTGCTACTCATCATCAGGATGGCGTATTTGATGGGGCTGGTCGCTCCTTCTACCGAGAGATCGCCCATCCCCTCAAATACATGCCCTCCTGATTTCTTCATACGCAAACCTCGCTGGTATCAATTTGACTTACAAGGAAAGCTTAAACTGAAATCTCAAGTCTCATTATGTTGGTTAGTATAATTCTGAATGCAGATTGGTTCTTCTTATATCTTAATAACATTCCCGTCGGTAAGCTTTATTATATGCGATTCCAGTTTATTTGGTTTTCCAGCTCCACAGACAGGATAATAGTTCTCTGTATGTCCGTCTGTTTCACTCTCCCAAAGGATTTCAACGTTTTTACCAACCATATTTTTTAGGGAGCTTTTATATCTTTGGTCGGAAAATTCCAACAATATGTCGCGTCTTTTTCTGACTATACCGTCATTTTCTTTTTTCATATCATATGCCTTTGTTCCAGGTCTGGGGCTGAAGGTGAATACATGGAGTTTATTCATGGGTATATCATTTAAGATTTCCAGAGTTTCTTTAAACTCCTTTTCTCCCTCACCCGGAAATCCGACAATAACGTCTGCCGCAATAAAAGGATCCCTGTGGTCAAGTTTTTTATGAAAATATTTTATCCTTTCTGAAAAAGACTGCGCGGTATAATCCAGCCTGTTCATAAGCTTTAGGACTTTATCTGATGCGCTTTGCAGTGATACGTGGACATGGGGGCATACCCTTTTAATTTTCATCAATTCAATCAGTTTTTCTGATATCTTTGATGGCCTTAAACTCGAAATCCTGAATCTGATATTTTGTGTGGATTTAAGAAGTTCCTCAAGAAGATTTTCAAGTCCAAAAGAATAATCGCCGATGCTGATACCGGTTATGATCACTTCTTTGATATCATTTGACTCGAGGTTTTTAATTTCGCGAACTATATCATCTATAGACCTACTTTTTTCCCTTCCTCTGACAAAAGGTACTATACAATATGAACAAAAATTGTTACACCCGTCTGTTATCTTTACCGAGGCCCTGGTCCTAAAAGCTGGAACTATTCGAGTTATCCCGGATATCTGTCTCCCCACTTGGTTTGATATGGAAGAAATAACATCTTCTTTCATATTATCTATCACCAGGAAACGGTTACTATTGTTTTTAAGTTCTGAAGTTATTTCCAGATAATCATTACTATTGCCCCTGACTGAGCATCCAATCACAACTATCAATGAATCCCTGTTATTTTTGTCTATATGCCGTATCAGGTTCCTTGCCTGAGCATCTGCGGAAGACGTGACGGTACAGGTGTTTATAACGTGTATGTTGGCCTTTATTTCTCCCTCTGCTACTTCAAAGAAAGGATCATCACAAAAGAAGGACGCTATCTGATTTGAATCATACAGATTGCATTTACAGCCGAAGGTATGGAAAGAGATTTTCATCTATGCGTTGAGCAGCCGATTAAATGCTTTCGCCATGGCATTTGTAATTTTTTTGAGTTCATTAGTGACAGAGATATCCTCTGCATATATCATAGAAAAGGTCTCATCATCGATCGTTGACGGTATAAGCGTTATAGATTGAGGCCGATGATTACCAAAATGCTTTACAAAATTATCTAAAATAGTATCTGCTGGCATTGGACCGGAAAATTCTTTTTTGGTGTTGTAAACTGTTTTAAATATACTGGATTCTTTAAGGGATATTTTTAAACTGGCAATATTATTCTCTATTCCGTTTCCTATACCCAGTATAGGGATAAGATCATCATATCTAACAAAAAGTATTACACTTCTTGAGGATATCTTTTTTATTTCCTTGACCACTGCATTTAATACAGCGTCTTTATTCATGCCTTGTTCAATGCCGTTTACGTATATATCATCATGACTTGTTTGTTTGCCCTGGTTGGGGAAAGCACCGGAAATGTCCTTAAATTCCGGAACGTCATCTTCATAATTGACATCTGCAACCAAAATCTCATCGGACAGAGTTATCTCTTCCTGTATGCTTTTTATCTGTTCTTTCAGATTTTCTACTTTTTTAATTTCTGCGTCCTGTTTTGATTGTCCAGCTACCATCTTTGAAAGTCTGTCAAAACTATTCTGCATCTGTTTTAATTTTTCTTTAAGTTCATCCACTTCGGCTGTTTGCATGGCTTCAGAGGTAATCTTTTCATCAGGAAGCGGAGGAAAATTATGCATGGTATTTTGTTGCATCCTGGGTATAGTTACCGGTTTTGAATGAGGCAATGGAGGAAGCGGAGCATCAGGAGTGGTTACCTCTTCTCTCAACGATGGTGTTTTTCTGTGCGTAAATGTCTCGGGAAGGGTTAATCCATAATATTTGTTTAAAGCCTTTGTGATATCACTCGCAAGAGCGCCATAAGGAACAACTTTCAGGCTCGTAAAAAAGCAGAGTTCGTTTAGACATGGATCCTGTGTGGGATCAAACATCGCTATATGGATTGTTGTATTGTCCATATAAAAAGGGAGTATGTGGTGCTTTTCAACAATATCCCTGGGAATAAAATCGATTACATTTTTAGGTATATTGCTAAAACTTTCAGATGCGATCACAGCCAATTTTAATTTATTCCGGATTATCTTGAATACATCCGTTTCACTGCCATAGCCAAGGGAGAGAAGTCTCTCAATAAGAGACGATCCCGATTCGTAATGAAGCGCCTTTTCCACCTCTGACTGTTTTATTATTCCAGCCTTTAAAAGTATGGTTACAAGTTCTGTGTTCAAGATCTTCTCCTGCCTGCTTTATGTATTGCCCTATTGTGGACATCTTCACATGCTTCCAGTATCATCTCTGAAAGTGTCGGGTGAGGATATACTACTGTAGTAAGTTCCGAAGCTGTTAAACCAAGTGCAATAGCCATCGTAAAAGGAACTATCAAGTTGTCCGCATCGGCCCCTACCACGGCTGCTCCGATTATTTTATCATTCGTGTCAACAAGCACCTTTACCATGCCTTCCGTTTCATCCATGGACATTGCTTTGCCGGATGCAGCATATGAAAATCTTCCGACCTTATAATCCACATTGGATGACTTTGCCTGAGTCTCTGTTAAACCAACGGAAGCAAGTTCCGGTATCGAATATGTAACTCTGGGAATGGCATTTATATTTGGTACAGGAGATTTATTTCCCGTAATTTCCACAACAACCCTACATGCACATGCAGAGGCATAGTGTGCCAGCTGTATGGAGCCTGTAACGTCTCCGACTGCATATATATCTGGATTCGATGTTTTAAAATTATTGTCTATAACAATTTCCTTTTTTTCTCCGATTTTAACGCCTGCTTTTGCAGAATCAAGGCCATCCGTATTGGGTATTCTTCCTACAGCTACTACACAATAATCAGCTTCAATAAGTTCGTTATTTGAAAGAGTGATTCTACCCTTCTCTATTTTTTCTACTGATATATCGGTTAAAACTTTTATACCTTTGTTCTTAAGAGAGCTTTCAACAGCTCTTATACAGTCCTTATCTTCCGTCGGCAGTATCGTCTTCATCTTTTCTACCATTGTTACCTGTGAACCAAATGAATTGAGTATGAAGGCAAGCTCACAACCTATGACACCGGCACCTATTATAACTATATTTTTTCCGCCCATTTCCGGATGTTCAAGAACAAAGGTACTGTCCACAGAAAACCCCTCAACGGACATGAATTTTGGCATTATGGATTTAGAGCCGGTTGCTATGACCGCCTTCTTGAATTCTATTGTTTCACCGCCTACTTTTACCTGATTTTTTCCTGTAAAACTTGCATGCCCTGATTTTATATCTATCCCGTAAGATCTAACCAGAGTTTCTACACCGGACGTAAGTTTATTGACCACACTATCTTTAAACGCGTATATGGCATTTTTATCCAGAGTGTGCGAGCTTATGTTAACACCAGTCCTTGGATGTTTAAGTCCGTAAATGAATCCTGCATGAGAAAGTAAACTCTTGGTCGGGATACAGCCTATATTGAGACATGTTCCACCGATTCTTTTTTCCTCAACAAGGGTTACTTTCATGCCAAGTTGTGCGGCTCTTATGGCCCCCACGTATCCTGCCGGCCCGCCGCCTATTATAAGAAGTTCTGTCTGTGTCATAAATCTTCTCTCCAATTCTTGATTATGATTTTTCTCTTCTCAGGAGAAATGTAATGCATATCCACCGTTACTATATCAGCACAGAGATTATCTATCTCATTCCCCAAACGGTCAATCCATTCTATGAACATTACCGCCCTTGGATTTACCAAAGCCTCAAGAAAACCGGTGCCCTCAAGTTCACGAAAATTGTTTATTCTGTATAGATCGACGTGAAATATGGAAAAAGCATTGACATCATATTCATTTATTATCGTATACGTTGGTGATGTTATTTCCTCTTTCGGCATGATCTTGGACATTATGCCTTTTATCATCAAAGTCTTTCCCGCACCCAGGTCACCGGTAAATCCAAATTTCAAATTCTGCTTGGAATATTCGGCAGTTTTTAGAATATTTTTTATCTGGGTTCCCAATTTTTGCCCCAATTCGTAAGTTTGAATGCTGGATTGGGTTATTATTATTCTGTTAGACATTTTATTACAGGTCCCAGTTCATTTATTATATCGGTTGGCAGTATGCCAAAATCCGAGTTCTTATCCTCCATAACGAGTCTATCGGCACAAAGGCCATGTATGTACATACCTAATGCCCCTGCCTTCCAAATTTCAAGCCCCTGAGCGTTAAATGAGGCTATAAGCCCGGAGAGAACATCCCCGCTACCGCCCTTTGAAAGGGAGGGATTACCTGTATAATTTATGAGGACATGGCCGTCTCCCCTGCCCAACATGCTCCTGTAGCCTTTAAGCAATAAACAAAATTTTTGTCCCTTAACGTATTTTTCCAGTGCTCTTAGTCTATGATCTTGAACATCTTTGATCTCAGGTAGCATCCTGGACATCTCTCCAGGATGAGGGGTCAATATCGCATCTTTGCCCTTTACGATGTCAAAAATATCCGGGTTATCTGATATTAAATTCAAAGCATCAGCGTCTATAACCAGAGGAAGCTCCACGTGTTCTAATATTTTTTTCAATACAGTTTTTCTCTTTTTTCCAAAACCAGGGCCAATGACCACAGAATTAAATTTTTTAAAGTCATCCATTAGTTCAGATCCGGTTTTGTCGTCTACCTTGATACTTGAGATCATGATCTCAGGGGTAAGTATCGGCATCCTCTGCCGTAAAAGTTCCGTAGTCTCATTAATTGCGACAACTGTTACAAGCCCTGCTCCGGATTTTAAAGCTGCCATTGCAGACATGGCCACGGCTCCTTCCATGCCC
>JAPLFT010000115.1:0-664 GCA_026390535.1 Pseudomonadota bacterium | reverse complement strand
CTTATCAGGGGATATTATGGCTACATGTCCATAAGTACCCTTATGTGTGTTTGGTTGTCTTTTTAAAGGAGCTATAAGTTCTCTCGCAAAATGTTCTGTTATAAGTTCGTAGTTGGTATTGATATGTTTTATCGGGAAAAAAAGCGGTTTTACTATCACATCACCTGCATGAATGGATGCAGGTGCTATAAAAAGGCCCACCTTTGGAAATATGAAAGAAATTGTGCAATCAGCCTCTATGGCACCAGGCGCAACTTCTCCAGTATCTGCATCAACACCTGACGGTACATCTATGCTGAACACATAAGGTGCTTTTTTTACGTCTTTAAATAGTTTAACAAGATCCTTATCAAGCGGTTTGGATGGTTCAATCTTAAAACCTGTACCGAATACACCGTCTATGATTATAGTGTTATCGTTTATGTATTTAGAAACATCACTTGTTGTTATTTGTTTAAGATTATCCCTACCAAGTGCCGTTTTTAATAACATATCAAACTGAAGTTTCGTGTCCGGTGTCTTTGGCGATCCAACAGCCTCTATAATACTGACCTTGCAACCCGCAAATAAAAGCATTCTTGCAATGCTCAATGCGTCCCCACCGTTATTCCCGGTACCATACAACACAATAAAATTATTGAGTAGCACGTTTGGAAAACGAGCC
>JAPLFT010000276.1 GCA_026390535.1 Pseudomonadota bacterium | reverse complement strand
ATATGAAACTACTGCCCTTCTCCCGTCTGAATGCCGATATATTCGATGGCTGCCAGATGTTCTGCTGAGACAAAAACCATCGGATTCTAATGCTTTGACTAACATGCGTGCATTAATATTGTGGAGAGAGCCTTTCTTGGTAGAGTCTTTCTTGGTCATGCTACTTTTTCTTTTATTATCGGTTTTAGTTCAGCCACATTACCAGCGAAAGTTCCAGAAACGCCAGGAATTGGTTCTCCACAAGCGATTAAATCCTCAATATACAGACTAACAGCGTCTTGAATATAGAGCATTGCTTCTGCTTTAGTATGCCCCCAAGTGTGGCATCCTTTCAAAACAGGACACCAAGCGTGCCATCTGCCATCATCTAGCTTTTTTAATACCACATCAAAAACTGTTCCGTTCTCTGTGGAAAGGGCAGGACCTCCAAGCTCAATACAGCTTTCGCTATCTGCATATTCAACTGTGCTTTCTACTTTAATTGCCATAATCTCACCTCACATCTTTTTCATCTCCAGATAACCTTGACGATTATTCGGATTACTGCGCACCTACCGCAAGAGCGATTACAATTAAAAGAAACCAAGAAGCTAACCAACCACCGACTGCATATCCACAGACTGTTGATATGATTTGCTTTTTGTTACTATGTGTCTGTCGAAAGTTGCGACTGAAAGGAACTTCGTTCTTTTATTTTTGACAATGCCTTTCTGGTTTTCTCAGGTATTGTCTCTTCTATAATTTTTAATAGCCCTTCGTGTTCCTTGTGATCCCTTTCATTCTTTTTTAAAGAAATTAGGCTCATTCGATGACATAAATTTAGAAAATATACTAAATTAGCAAAGATTTATTTTAACTGAAAGATCCGGACTTGTATCTTTATCTGATTAAGGGTGTAGAAAAGGAAATAATCCCTCATTTACTGGTAATCTGTCAAATAAATAGCAAACCGCGTCACACCACTCATCAGTTGCTTGATATAAGTCATTTGTTTCAACCATCATTTTACCAACACATCCACCAGCACAATGGCATAAGGCTCTACAACCTTTGCATTTATGTTGCCCAAGATAACGAGTATTACGTTGCTTAATTCTAGAAATTTTATCTTGATCATAATTAATCTGACCTGTAGTTTTGTCAAAATATCCATAAACACATTCCTGTAAAATCCCGGGCAAATATTTTGGACCGAAAGATGCCCAATCACAACATGAAACAAAACCATCGGTAGTTAGACGTGGACAAGGAATACAAGATTGACAGTAAATATCGACCTTTTCATCAAAATTAGTAATAAGAAGAGTTTGGTAAAACATCCCAATCTGTTTTGCAGTATAAAATGCTGGAACAAAATGTTTGGCGAATTCCAATAGCGATGGTGTCTTAACATTGGGGTTGACTTTTGAATGATATGTTGGAGAAGCAGCTACGTATTTCACACCCAAAGTGTGAAAATATTCAATGAGCTTTGTCTGTCTATCAAGGTTCTCCTCCTTTATTGTTGCACGTATGCCAAATTGCATTTTCGGATTTTTTGCATAACGTTTCACATTTTCAATAAC
>JAPLFT010000260.1 GCA_026390535.1 Pseudomonadota bacterium | reverse complement strand
TGGAATCCCAAATTCCAATTATTTTAATTTTAAATTCATCAAAATATATCCCAAATCCAACACAAATATCTTGCCAATTTTTAACAGCATAATAAATCGTATATCCTACCAATCCAATGGTTGCCATTAGCACAGTAAAAGTAATTATCACTCCCCCGACAGGACCTAAAATTATAGCAAAACCACTTGCTATAGCAGGCAAAAATCCTATAAGCAAAAGTATGGGACCTAAAATCAAAGTAAAAGTCGCTGTTGCCATAGCGACATAGGTTATAATTTTTTGTGTTTCAGGAGATAATGCAGTAAAAGCTTTTAATAAATTAGTTAAAATTTTTACTGCTTCTCCTATTATTGGAATGAATGCTTGTCCAAATGCAAGTTTTGCTTCATCTATGTATCTCGGTAAAGAAGTTAATTGTTTTCCTGCATCTCCCATAGCGGCTTCGTAAGTTCCTGAAACCTTCGCACCTTCTGCTAAAATCATATTTAACATTGCTTGTCTTTTTTCAACATCAGTCAAATCTCTTGTCCAACTTGTAGTAATTTTACCATTTTCGCTTACTTTTTCGCTTGCGATGCCTATTTCTTTTCCATAAGAAAGATAAACATCATTTAGGTTTTGCACAATACCAAAATTACGCAATAACATAGGTTCTTGTGATATAATTGCTTGAGTTAATGTTTTGGTGGCTTCTGAACTATTTACTCCTGCTATAACAGCCAAATCCTGTGCCACTCTGGCAATTTTTGAAGCTTGTGCAACATCAAGTTGCCCTTGCATAAATAGAATTAAGGTTTCTTTGGCTTCCTGTGTTGTAATACCAAGTTTTTTAATTACATTTTCTTGTTCTTTTAAAATATCGCTTGAAACATTAGAAACCTTACCAACGTTTTGTAAAACAGTATCTAAAACTTCAACCCTTGCCGCATATAATCCCGTTGTAACCAATAATCCTCCTATTGCAACACCAACAGCCTCTATACCAACACCAAATTGCTTAAAACCCTTAGCAGTATCTTCAAAACTTTTACCAAATCCTTTTAAATCATTTTGAGCATCAGAAAAAACAGATTTAGCCCTGTTTTCTGCGTCTATTACTATGGAAAGTTTTGATTCGTCAGCCATATTATTTTTGGTTATCCATTTCTAATTTTAATCTAATTAACTCTAAAAACCATTCTGGTTGACGGAGATATTGTTCATAATCCCATTTCATTTCTTGACAAACAGAAACAATTAGCATCTCTTCTGTCATCATTTTTGCTTTGTAATAATGCAGAGCAGAGTTAATTATATTGTTTTTTTTTCATTCGTAATTTCATTTATGGATTTAATTACAAAATCACAATCTTCATCTTTCATTTCTAAAATCCTTTTAACAATATCTTCACTGTTTCCATCAACAGAAACTACCATTATTTCAATAGCTTTATCTTCTGCCTTATCAACCAAACTGCCAGAAATATTTTTAATTTCTGGCTTGTCTCCAACCATTTCTATTTTAGCATTTTCTACATAAACACTTCTTAAAGCCCTCCTATCAAGACCAGTAAGCCAAAGTTTTACTTCAACCTTGTGTTTTTCTATTGGCGTTTCTATTATTTTAGTATCCATATTTTAATAACTTGTTGCCACATTAACTAATCTTGCCTCTAACATTTTTGCATCAGCAATTTTAAATACTGCTTTGCATTTTAATTTTTCAACTACAATATCATCTAATCCCTTACTTACAGACCAATCAGTAAAATTAACTTGATTAAAATCAAAAGTAAGTCGTGGATTAGAAACTAAACCAATAATGGCAGAAGAAACTATATCAACTCTCATTGCCTGCGGAGAAGCAGTCATATACAGAGTTTTAAAAGTAGTATCTTCGTAATTTCTTTCTATGTCAATTTCAATACTGATATTTTTATTGATAAAGTCATCAGGGGTAACAGTTCCTAATATATCTGCTTTTTCTAATGCTTTATCAATTTTAACTGATACTGACTTTACTTTTGTCGCGGTTGCCGCAGTTAAGGTGCCGGGAGTGGCCGCAATTTTCAAACTAACACCATCGGCAGTAAAGTTATTCTCTGCTACATAGGCGGCGGTAACAGTACCTGGTGTTGCCTGCTTTGCCATAAAATCAGCGTTAAATATCACAAACTCATTAAGAGTAGCGTTTATCTCCAATGTTTTTAGCATTGCCAGAGCATACTGTTCATCTCCCTCAATAGTATCATCAACATTGATTGTTAATGATTGGTGTTGGTGAGATTGAGCAACTGTAAAAGTATGAGTAATAACTCCCGATTCAGGACTGGAAGTTGTAGGAGTTGAAGTTCCTAAGGCATTTAAAAGAAATAATCCTATTGCCTTATCCCTAACCAAACCACTAATTTTACCCTCTGACCACTTATTGACAACTCTCGCATCAACAGAATCTTCTATAACTCCATAACTTTGGTCGTCAATTATAATGCTTGCTTTATCTTGAACATCAAAATCTCTTCTTGGAATCCAATATGATGCAGGAGTGGCTACTCCTCTTGTTGATTCTTTACTTATACCTATTTTGATATCTCTACCTGTGTATTTTCCCATAGTTTTTTATTTAATTTAGTTATTTAGCGACCTTAATATCTTTTAATTTTTTAGTAGCTTCTTCTAATGAAGTTGCTTTTATTGTTATTCTGTAATCAGGAAAGAAGTATTCTTCAAGCCGACCACTTGGAACTTCTACCTGATTTTCTTTAACTTCTTTTATGTTTTCCATATTTTTAGCGTTGCTGGATATAATTACAATTAAAAGTTATATTACCCTCTGCCGAATAAAGACCTTGAAATCTGTTAGATGAAACTTGACTTGGCATTACTACTGAAAAACTACGAATATCTGTTCTTAAATTATTTGTAGCATCAATGTTTAGATTATGCCTTAAAATGTATAGAATACTATTTGTTTTCAAAGCATATGGAGTTCCTGTTGTTTCTCTACCTACCAGAACTTCTAAAACTTTATTAAGACCACTTATTAAAGCAGAATCTTCAAGGGTAATTCTCATATCTGCTATAAAAGTAAGCACAAGTTTTATTCTATGCTCATCTTCTGCA
>JAPLFT010000160.1 GCA_026390535.1 Pseudomonadota bacterium | reverse complement strand
TCTTTTTTATCAGGACTTTTCTTCCATTGAGTATTTAACAGATGAACGATCTTATATAAAATTGGGGTCATCTCTTGAGGAACGGACTCAATCTCCTGCAAAAGTTTTTCACGATAGTAATTTTTGTTTGCGATCTCCATTATATTTCACCGCAATACAGCTATTGCAAATTGTAGGGGAGAATCTACGTGTTCTCCCCTTTTATATCATTTCAAGACGATCATTTTCTTCACTTCGGAGAATCCCTTTGCTTGAATTCTATAGAAGTAAATTCCACTTGCTACTTTCACTCCCAATTCGTCTTTGCCGTCCCAATATGTCGCCCTATCACGACTTGTATATAGACCAGCGGGCTTATATCCAAGCTCAAGTTTCCTTACTAATTCACCTGATACGTTGTATATCCAAATCTTGACGTCGCCACCTTCCTTCAACTGATAGGGTATCCACGTATCAGGATTAAATGGATTCGGGAAATTTTGTAATAATGCGCTTCTTTCTGGTGCTATTGCCCACGAACTGAACCTGCCATTTACTTTTTCAGAATTTATAGGAGTTGCATCATGACTATAAAGCTCTACACTTTGTAAAATCAAAGGTGAAACTTTATCGGTTAATACATCAAATTTAATATTAGCCAAAGTTTTACTGTTTAGCTTATCCATAGTCGCAAAGGCTATTTTTATCTTTCCAGATTCTGAAATATTGCTTGCCAGCATAGTTCCTGAATCTGATGAAACATCCGCTACCATAAGAACTGAGCTATCGTAAGTAATGCAAATATCACCGCCTGCTACCATATCAGTATTGTCAATTTTCACAGGCACGGTTATGCTTTCCCCTGATATGCCGTGAATCTCTCCTAAAGCTACAGTGACATGGTTGACAGCATTTGCTAATATATCTTTGAGCGGAGCTCCTAAGCCAGCCGCTTTACGCAGTATAAGTATGGCATCATTTGCCCTGACATTGCCATCACCATTCATATCTGCCGTCCAAATCTGTCGATCCGTTGGTGTCATCAATCCCGCTGAAATTCGCAGAGTTAATATGGCATCATTTGACTTTATGTTGCCATCGCCATTTACATCACCCTTTATACCAGTAGGCTGAATTTTTCCTGAAAGCGGTTTGAGATTAAAAGAAAGGCTAGAATCTGCATACTCCACAATAATTCTTGGGGGTACTGCTTTTGCTATACTTTCTATACCTTCAGGCTTACGAAGGTTCTGTGAAAAGTATGAGTTTGCGTATTCCGTAATAATTCTTGGAGACGCAGTCTTTGCGATATCTATTAAACTTATAGGTCTTCTTAAGTTCTGAGAAAAAAATGTATCCGCATATTCCGCAATTACTCTTGGTGGAACAGATTTAGCTATCCCAATAAGTTCTTTAGATTCAGTAAGGTTTTGACTAAAACTGGAATCAGCATATTCTGTGATCACTCTTGAAGATACAGTCTGCGATACTATTGTTAAATCCCTAGATGGCGTTAGTTCTGCCTTCCATATACCATCTGTATTTCCTATAACAATCTGAGCAGTAACATCTGCAAGTGGGATACAAATTAGAACTATAAAAATTGTGAAACAAAGCTGTAACCATTTCACTTTTATCCCTCCATTCAATGGCAAAAATGTTTAAATCTTACTGTATTGTTATTTATAGATAAAAGTGACGGCGTAGCCCTGAACAGAGCCGCCGTAGTTAGAAGACATCATGGTTACAGTATGAACCTTGTCTGGTGTCATATAAGTATCTTTTAAATTTCCAAAATTAAAATCACCACTGAAACTTTCAGTGTTATTATCTATTTTAACATACCCACCGCCATAATGTGACCAAGATGCTTCATAGACTGTAACGTTCATAGGAATCATGTAGGTGAAAAAATCCCCATTACCATAATCCGCAACTAAAAGCATCTTTGTTGCTTCTGGATACTGGAAGTGATAGTAACCAACATTATTTTCAACTGTTGAGAAATTGATCTTTATAGCAAGGCAAATCTTTGATATAGCTTCTATAAAGGTTGTTGTAACTATGGGTCCGCCTCTATAAACAGACCACTGCATGATAAGAGATGAAGGGGATATTTTAGTGTAATAGGCTAATATCCAGCCACTTTGGTTAATGTAAACGTGTGGATATGCTTCTTCAGGTAATCCTTCAATATTGAATGTGCCGATTACATAATCATTACCTTCATCTATAAGCCCTGTAAATGCAGTTTTCGCCTTCTTAAGGTCTATGTTCTGTCCAACATTCACATAAGCAGATATGCCTGCTTCATCCGCAGGGAAGCTAGGAATCTCACCAGTTTGAGCAAAGGCAGGGCTGGTTAGTGAGAACCCTAGATTTGATGACCAGTTCTTGTTGAACGTCTTGCCATGCCAAACCACAGAAGCAACAACCACCCCAACAATCAACACAACCAGAACCAGAGAAACCTTTAGAACCTTACCTTTGAGTTTCATTATGTACCTCCCATAAAAGCAGATCAAAATGACCCAATAACAATAAACGCAATTCTTGTATATTGTCTATACAAGCCTTAAAAACATATCAAATCAGTTTTTCGATTTCTTTTGCGCTATTAGCGAACTTGACGGCTTCTTTAATCTTTTCAAGTCTTTCCATAGAATCAATTTTCTGGACTTTATCCATTAATGCAATTCCATCCACTCCAAACTTTAGTTCCAATCCAAAAGATATTGCATCGTAAAGTCCTTCTTTTCTAACTTCTTTTCTACCTTCTTCTTTAATAAATTCATAGACCGGAGATTCTATCATGATGTCTCGCCTCCTTTCAGCAAGCCATATACCGAGCTTTTCGTCTTTCAATCCTGCGAATATTGACATTGCACTTAACAGATCAGCTTTTCTATCTCTACTTATTTCATTATCTTCGTAGATAATTGTATCTGCCTTTTCCAATAATTCCTCTCCACCGTTCATTAACGGCAGAAAAGGATAAAGGTATATCCTATCGAGAAAATCTTTTGCTTGTAATTTCCACAAACGTATAACTTCGTATTTAAAAGTAAGTAAGTCGTCCTCATAAATTCCAGTCGCAAGGGATGACGGGGTCAAAAGCAAAACCCAAGGTTTTATTTTTAGATGATACTTT
>JAPLFT010000090.1 GCA_026390535.1 Pseudomonadota bacterium | reverse complement strand
AGGGCATGGTCAGCCTGCCATTACGACGATCCGTTAAAAGGCCTTATCCATGATTTCAAATATAAAAAAATGTCCTCTCTCTCAAGAGATTTCACGGCTTTGATTATTGATTTCATGAAAAAATATAAAATCAGCGGTGTTATATCGGGCTTTGAAGCAGCGGGTATAATGAGTACAATATATCTGCTGGTTAAGTTCTATGAGTCCGGAGAATTTGATATCGTTAATAACTACAAAGCTGTCGTCTCTGAAAATGGGAACAATATTGCTCTTAATATGATGAATGAAATCTTTGATATTCACGATACTCAATGGAGAGGTATTGGTTTAATAAAAAATTCCGGCCTCAGGATAAAGAATAAATATAAAAAATACAATGCAGCCGATAAATTTAATATAAGTATAAAAGATATTCCGGACCCCAAAGATTGCAGATGCGGAGAGGTTTTAATGGCAAAGGCAACACCAAAAGAGTGTTTGCTTTTTGGAAAAACATGTACTCCAAGTAATCCGGTGGGTCCGTGTATGGTTTCCAGCGAAGGCACCTGTGCGGCTTTTTATAAGTATGATGTTTAGATTTATTTGGAGTTTTATATGAATTCAAAAAGTGTAACCATGAATTTTGGCTCCGGTGGAAGAGAAATGCACCAGTTTATAAACGCTTATATAGTCGAGAAGTTAAAAAACGGAATACTGGAAAAATTAGATGATGCGGCAATCTTGGAAAATTTTCCGAATAAAAAACTTGCCATGACAACGGACAACTATGTGGTAAGTCCCATATTTTTTGAAGGCGGGGATATAGGAAAACTTTGTATATGCGGGACGGTAAATGATCTTGCTACAAGTGGGGCAAAGCCCTATGCAATATCCTTGGCTTTTATACTGGAAGAAGATGTCCCTCTGGATGTAATAAAGAGGATCATGGATTCAATAGTCGAGACCGCAAAGGAAGCGGATGTTAAGATTGTGACCGGAGACACCAAGGTCGTGGAAAAAGGCAAGGGTGATCTTATATATATAAACACATGCGGTATAGGTTTTATAGATGATGGAGCAAACCTCTCCTCACATAATGCAAAACCGGGAGATTCGGTAATAATAACCGGGCCTATAGGTAACCATGAAGTGGCAATGATGAAAGCGCGAGAAATGATAAACTTTGATGTAAATGTAAAAAGCGATGTAGCCCCACTTAATAAAAAGATTGAAACCCTTCTTACAAAGACCAAGAACATTCATACGATAAAAGATCCCACAAGGGGCGGTCTTGCGTCCGCTCTGAATGAAATATGCGAACACTCAAAATGCGGCATAAGACTTATAGAAAAAGATATCCCTGTAGATAGGGAAGTCCGGGCTGTTTGCGACCTTATAGGATTTGACCCGCTGTATCTGGCCAATGAGGGTAAATTTATTATAATATGTCCAAAGGACGATGAAAATTCTGTATTAACGATATTTGGACCGTCTGCAAAAGTAATAGGAGAAATTATTAAGGACGATAAACATCTCTTGACCTTATTAACTAAAAGTGGTGGTATTAGAAAAATGGGAATGTTAGAAACAATTCAGCTTCCTAGAATATGCTGAAGACAAGAGGTATTATGGATAAAAAAATATGTGTTTTTATCTTTTTTTCTCTTCTATTTATTTATTCATGTTCAGCAAATAATACCAATATGCTCACAATAGCAGTTGATAATGTATCAAGCCCATTGGCTAACATTACATATATAGAAGGGAAAACCTGCTCGTTTAATAACGAGCAATACGTCGGTGTATATAATGACAACTTTCAATCATTTAATTTTAGTGCTCTTGGTAGTTGTACGAATGTAATCGGTAGCAATATTCAGCTTTTTGTTTGTATGGGAAGCCTAACAGGGACATATAATAATGTGGCAGCTACTTGTTCTCTTAGTATGGTTGATAAAACCTGTGTTTGTGATGCTGCTATAGATGCAACACCGGATCAGATCATTACCGCGCAGAAAATAACGGATGGAATAGATATTCTGATGGCAAAGGCCGTTAGCGCAAAAAATTCGCTTTTTAATAATCCAAATCTTTGCACAGCACAAACGGCCGATGTAAACCCAAGGCATGTTTGTCCTTGCAATTTAATACAATAGTTTTAACGATCGGGAGTATCAAGGATGTTTAAAAAATTCAGTTTACTTTTTTTATCAGCACTATTTTTGGGAGGAATGTTTTTAATCCCTAAAGAAGCGTTCACAAAGAAAAATTGTATAATTGCTCTCGTAGGGGATAATAAACTTGGCTTTATAGATAAGAGCGGTGATTTTATAATAAAGAAAAAATTTGATGATGCACGTCCTTTTAGAGAAGGACTTTCTGCGGTCAATGAAAACGGTAAATGGGGATGTATAAATGAAGAGGGCAAATATGTAATAAAAGCTAATTTTGACTGCGTTAATAATTTTAGTAATGGACTTGCGGCTATTGAAATTAAGGATAAATGGGGTTTTATAGATAAGACCGGAAAGATTGTAATAGAGCCTCAATTTGACGATGTTAGGGCATTCTCTGCAGGGATAGCACGTGCAAAACTGGATAAGAAATGGGGTTATATAAACAAGAGTGGAAAATTTGTTATAGACCCCAAATTTACTTCCGTAGATGATTTTAGCGAAGACGGAATAGCCAGGATAAGGATTAACAAGAGATGGGGATTTATAAATAAATCGGGAAAATATATTGCTGAACCACGATACAGATCTGCCGGAGAATTTATTGAGGGAATGGCCAGAGTTAGCGTTAAAAAGAAAAGATGGGGCTTTATTAACAAGACGGGCAAACTTGTAATACCGGCAATATATGGATATGCGTACGATTTCAGCGAGGGGCTTGCCAGAATCAGAAGCAACGGTAAGGCCGGTTTTATAGATAAGACAGGAAAATATATTATAAAACCGCAATTCGGAGAAGCTTTCGATTTTACCGAGGGATTGTCTATGGTGAGGGTTGGCGGAAAATGGGGCTTTATAGATAAAACGGGAAAAATGGTAATTACCCCACAGTATGACTGGGCATGGAATTTTAGTGAAGGACTGGCTGCAGTTTCTATTTCCGGTAAATGGGGATTTATAGATAAAACAGGAAAATATGTTATCGAGCCAAGATTCCACGCTACTAACGATTTTAGTCAGGGATTAGCCGCAGTAGAGGTTCATGGTAAATGGGGATTTATAAAAAAAGACGGAACGTATGCTGTAAAACCTCAATTTGATACAGCACTTGCTTTTGAGGATTGTTTATATACGGAACCGGATAGCGATGAGAATGTTCCGTCTACAGCCGATATCCCAGAGGAAAATGAAGAAGGGATGTAATTTAGAACAGCATCCTTTTGGTTTTTATATTCCGGAGGATTCTGAAAATCTGATATTAGGCAGTTTTCCACCCAGAGAATTTACACAGTCAAAAAAAATATCCAAAGAAACATGGTTCTATGGAAGTCCTAAGAATGATTTTTGGAGAATATTAGAGATAATATATAGAAAGGATCTGAAGCTGAAAAAAGATAAAAAAGATCTTTTAAAAAAAATAAAAACCGGAATGGGCGATATAATCATTCAATGTAATAGAATGGATAATAATAATTCCGACCAGAATTTAACAGATATTAAATATAACTCCAAACTTATGGATATTATTAAAAGCGGTAAAATAAAAAATATTTATTTTACCAGTAGGTATGTGGAAAAAGGTTTTTACAAAATAATCTCTAAAATTATAAAGAACGAACCCGACGAAGAGGATAACGATATTGTAAAATATTTTGCGATCAAGGATTCATCCGGAAAGATAAAAACGATAACACTGTTATCCCCGTCCAGATCCATCAATAGGTTTATTGCGGGACTGAAAAAATATAAAGAATTTAAAAACTCAGGCGTTTGCACATCCTCGGATTCCATGAAGTCATTCATAGATTTTAAATCAAAACAGTATTATAAATATTTACCTAAACTAAATCCTTAATAAGGAGATTTTAATGGAAAAGTTTTTTGAATTTAAAAAGAACAAAACTTCCTTTAAAAGAGAACTCTTAGCCGGTGTTACCACTTT
>JAPLFT010000080.1 GCA_026390535.1 Pseudomonadota bacterium | reverse complement strand
TCTACAGTTGTTGGCGACATAGAAGAAAGTAAGGCTATATATGAAATTTTTAAGGACAAAGTCCCAGTTAGCAGTTTTAAAGGGCACCTAGGACACTCTCTTGCTGCCTGTGGATTAATTGAATTGATTGCAAGTATTACTATGATGAAAAAGGACCTAATGATACCTACCAGAAACCTCGCAAACATAGACCCACAGTGCGCTTCTATTTGCTTGCCAATGAAAAAGAGTCATTGTAAAGTGAATACTCTTATTAAGAACAGCTTTGCTTTTGGCGGCATGAACGCATCGGTGGTTGTTCGCAATTGTTCATAGATGGGGGGCTTGCGTTAATGACACATGATGAAGTCATCAAAAAAATAAATCAAGTAATGATAAACGAGTTTGAGGTTCCGGCAGACAAGATAAAACCAGAGGCCAAAATAGCCGAAGACTTGGGTTTTGATAGTTTAGATGCCGTTGATATGTTGGTTATGCTAGAAGAGTCTGTTAACGCAAAAATAGAAGTCGAGAAGTTTAAACAAGTCAAAACACTCGGCGATGTTTACAAGCTTGTTGCCTCTGTTTTAAACAATCAAAAAAAATAAAACAAGTTATCTTACAATACTAAATCAATGTGGTACCAAAGCGGACCCTGAAAATTCTTTTTTCTAAGAAACTTAAATAGTTTTTGATCAAAGTTCTTGTTTAAACAGGGGATGATACAGTTGTTTTTAGTTTTAGAGTATTGTTTTAACATCTCTAATATGCTGTTGTGAGTTTTTGGTTTGTCTGACGCCATATCGTAGCTGAACCACGGCATTATTATCGAACAAAACGGTTTCAGTTCTTCGATAAATTCTAGTGTAATTTTAACGTCTTCTATTGTTTCATCAGGAGTTCCAAGCATAAATGTGTGACAGTCCTTTATACCGTTTTTCTTACATAACTTACTAATATTAAGAATAGCTGTCGTATCGAAACCTTTATGTAGCTTTTGTAAAATTTTGTTGTTACCTGAATCTGCACCAATTTCGACACCTCTACAGTTTGCTTCTGACATTAATTCAGCCAACTCTTCGTCAAAGTCAATCGGATTACAATAACATGTCCAAGGTGTTTTTAAGTTTGCATCTATTAATTCACGACAAATCTGCTTAGCATGTTCTGCTGGTGAATTAAAAACAGAGTCAACAATAAAGAAATGATTAATATTGCCGCACTGTTCTTGGCAGGAGCGTATTTCTTCAGCAACTTTACTCGGTGTTCTTAATCTACAAATATTACCTTCGATTTTTGGATAGCTACAATATTTGCAATTGTATGTGCATCCACGTTTCGTTTGAATAGAGTTAATACCCATAAAGTCGAAATAATCCGAGACTAAATATTCTATTGCTGGTTTTTTAATGCTATTAATATCTACAAAGTTATTTGACCTTTTATTAACCTCTAACTTATTATCATTAAAGTACAAAACATTTGGTATTTGACTAAAGTCACCTCGTCTATCTTCAAGTGTTTCTAAAACAGAATTAAATGTTTCCTCGCCTTCTCCAAATATTCCAAGATCTGGCTTAAGAAATTGCATAATTTCTTCCGACATAATGCTAAAACCACTTCCCCCAAGTATAATTTTACTCTTTGTTAAAGAACGAATTTCACTAAAGATAGATTTGTAATAATTTAAATTGTCCTCAATGCCGGTATAACTATTATTGTTAACATTCCTTATACCAACCGCTATAACCTCCGGGTTGAACGATCCAATTTTGCTACGCAAAAAGTCTTTAGGTTTATCCTCAAAACAAAGGTCCCAAAGTTCTTTTTGGTGATGCTCTGGAGTGTTTGCAATAATGTACAAAATTCCAACAGGGATCACGGGGTCAGGTAATTTCTCTCTGTTAAGCGATATAAATGCTATTTTCATATTACGTCTTTTGAAAAATTAAACACCAACAACCAAGTCGGCAACCTTCTTATCACCTATGAACCATTTTATTTTCCATGTGGAGCTATCATTAGAGTCTATTT
>JAPLFT010000199.1 GCA_026390535.1 Pseudomonadota bacterium | reverse complement strand
TCAGACTGGGCAATCTCGTTCTCATGATGCGGGAAAATAATATCAACTCCGCCGCCATGTATATCTATTGAATCTCCCAGATATGTTTTAGCAAGGCAGGAACACTCTATGTGCCAGCCCGGCCTTCCCTTGCCCCATGGTGAATCCCAGTAAGGTTCTCCTTCCTTATATGCCTTCCATAGTGCAAAATCGTGTGGAGATTTTTTTTCTGAATTACCCTCTTCTTCAGGAACAAGTTCATCAAGAGTCCTTCCGCTTAATTTCCCGTAAGCTTTGAACTTTGCTATATCATAATAGACGCTACCGTTTTTTTCATACGCAGACCCATTTTCTATCAGAACTTTTATAAAATCTATAATCTCCTTTACATGCTCGCTTACCAGCGGCTCACTGGTTGCCGGTTTGACCTTAAGTCTGGCAAGATCCTTTTTTGACGATTCCGTGAATTTTGATGACAATACGAACGGATCAACACCCTCTTCTTTGGACCTGTTAATTATCTTGTCATCAACGTCTGTAAAGTTCCTCACATAGGTTACATTGTATCCTGAAAATTCAAGATACCTTCTTATGGTATCAAATATTACCGCCTGCATAGCATGGCCTATGTGTGCCTCATCATAAGGTGTTATGCCGCATGCATACATCTTAACGTTATGGTCATCAAGGGGTTTAAATTCTTCTTTTTTCCTTGTCAGCGAGTTATATATCTTTATCATTGCATTTACTCTCCATATTATTGAACAGCATCGGTTTTTAATCTTCTTCTTACAACAAGCAATATCAATAATGGCAATAATGCGATGATAACACCAAAACCACCTGAATTAAAACCTGAATTACCGCCATCTATGGTACCGCATCCTCCAACGTTGGGGACAATAGGTAAATCTTCTATGGAGATATTATCTTGAAGATTCCCGAATGTGCTTGTCCTGTAAACTGGACTTACCGCCGTAGATATATCAAGATCGGTATTGCCGGTAGATGAGGAAATGCCTCTTACATAGTAATAATTATCGTAATCTATGTTAAAGGAAAAACTATGGTTCGTTTCGTAGTCAGTCTCGGATTGTTCAGATCCAAGTCCGCCTGTGCTGCCGTATTGTATTTTAGAAATGGCAGGAACGTTGGTTTTCCATGAAACAGTAACTATCTTATCCCTCATATTTCTATCTATTCTGAAGCCGGAGATCTGAGTCGGTGTGGCAGATTTTGATCTTTCTGATTCAAGGACAAAATTTGTTGTACCGCTTCCGCTTATCCATTTTGCGACAAGATAATATGTTCCCGTAGAGGGCGGTATAAAATCAATAATCCTTTCTACAGGATTATTAACCAGAGCCGAACTGGCTAAAAGCACGGGCTCACCGTTAGCGTCCGGTGTTCCATTGAACAGATACAGATCATAATCGGCACCTGTAGGTACTGTCATTGAAAAATTATATTCTTCACTTGAAGATAAACTTACCGCACGTGTAAATGATTTTTGATCATAGACGTTCACGCTAAAAGAGAATTGATTTGCAGGGGCAGAAAGGGCAGAAAGAGCCACAACACCGTCTACGGCACTCATGGCACCACGGGCATCTATCCTTCCGTATCCCTCCACCCTGTCTTTAAGTCCTCCGGCTCTTTCCGGTGTAACGGGAGCATTCACAAAAACCGCAGAACTTTCTCTTGAACCGGTCTCAAAGGCAGTCATACATATCAACATCTTGTAGAACAGTGGCATTGTATTCGAACCAAAAGCCCAGCCCCCAGTTTTTTTACTTGCCATAACACCTATAAGTCCCGTTACAAAAGGAGCTGCCTGCGATGTCCCGATTTTTAATGCATAGGAATCATATGGCACAACGCCTGAACTGCCGGTTCTATTCCACTGGCCGCCATCATCTATATATGTACTCTTCGGCGCTATTATATAATTTCTGGTAATATAACTTCCACCAGGGGCTAAAACATCAGGCTTAGTCACACTGGAAGACAGTGAGCCCACCGATGAATATGAGGTAACCTGATTTTGATCATTTACGGCTCCAACGGTTATAGCGGTATTCTCATCTCCCGGACTGCTCACTGACAATCCCTCTTGCTGATCGTTTCCGGCACTGACAACTACTGCTACACCATTAGAAACAAGACTTCTAACCGTAGACTTTAATATCTCCGATGTAATACCGTTTCCGATACTAAAACTCAGATTAACAGCGATTATATTATTCGTCTGTGCAATATTACTTATATACTCCAGAGATCTTACGATATCATCCACACTACCGGTGCCGGCTGAGCCCAGGCTCTTAACAGTAACTAATTCCGAACCATAAGACGCTCCGGCCATCCTGGGTTTTAGGTCTCCCCAGCCCTGAACCACCGTCTTTATACTCGCCCAGAATTCTTTACCCGAAGCATTACTATCTGTTGTAGATGGAACAAATGCATGAGGCATTACCAATGTCCCCGCGGATCCCGTAATCGTATATGCCGGGCTTAAATGCAAATAATGTCCAGATGTAACATCCGGTCCTGATTGAGTTTCGCTATATGGAGTAAAAAGAAA
>JAPLFT010000110.1 GCA_026390535.1 Pseudomonadota bacterium | reverse complement strand
CGTCGTAATACAGACCCACCATATATAAATCCGGAATAGTAATTGGTGTGGGTGTAGGTGTATCCGGATTATTATTTTTTGCAGTCTCTACATAAGTGGAAACCTTCAAGGCACAGGACGCCATAAACAGTAAGGCTATATTAACTATTATTACTTTGAATAATTTTGATGTCTTCATCATTACCCCCAGCAATGTTGCATAAACATATTATTATTATATCACAAATTATGCAAAAGTCAATAATATAAATTACATATTAAAGACTACTCCTAAATTATACTAACTAAAGTCAAAGAATGAAATAAAATTCCAATGTAATGACTTACAAAGAAGATTTAATTGGTATCAATTAATTTTTATTTTAAGATAAGACTACTGAAATAGCTGACTCCGTTATAAAATACAGGATCTGCGTCCGTTCTCCATATAGCACCTAAACTTGAGTAATCGGTTTTTGATGTAATAGAGCCTACAACATAAGCCACGCCGTTGCTATCTACATTCAATCCGTAGGCATATGTATAATAAGTACTATCTTTAGGAAGAAGGGTTGTTACCTGAGTTCCAATTATAAGAAAAGATGATGGTATCCAGGAGGCATTGTAAGTATTAATAGCCATGTAGACAACGTCGTTAACTATATTTAGTCCTGTTATCGTTCCAGAAGTAGTATTTGGTACATTATCCACAATGGATATTACCCCGTCCTTAATATAGAAAAAATGCATTTTTTTATCAGTAGTTGTGTAAAGACCGGATTCATATACAGAACCGTTATAGGTCTTTATCTGATATAGGTATATAGAAGTTGAACTTATATTCGGTATTCCGCTGAAGAGCGACGTCTGCTTATAAAATACTCCATCAAGCCAGTAACCGACATCCCATGAACCGTTATGGTTGTATATATTGGCAGATATATAAACATGTCCGTTATCTAGGTATATAGACGTGGGATAAACATAGTCAACATTCGGAAGAACTCCCGTATCTATCGGAACATATTCCGCTGTATAACTTGTACTACTTTTCCATATTGCGGCACATCCAAAGTTCATATCCGAGTGAAAAGTGCCGACACAGTCTATCTGGCTTCTGTAAACACTGCCGACAATGTATATTTCTCCATTCTCCTCCGCTATACCATTAAGGGTTGATACAGAATTACCCACTTCACCTGAAGGAGGTAAAAGTTCATTGTATGTCCTATTTATGCAAATTCCCGCGTTGGAGCTTTCAGCATCATCAAATATCATGAACATATCACCGGTACTATCAACAGCCAGCATAGGAGGATTTGGAAGATAAGAGCCGGGGATATTATCACAGGAGATCCTCTGATCATTTATCCAATATGAAGGCGATCCATCCACATATATTCCTGCCATATAAAAATTCAAAGTGGTTGTTGATGTTGGCGTAGGTGTATCCGTATTATTGTTTTTTGCAGTCTCTACATAAGTGGAAACCTTTAAGGCACAGGATGCCACAAACAGTAAAGCTATATTAATTATTATTACTTTGAATAATTTTAATGTCCTCATCATTACCCCCAGCAATGTTGCATAAACATATTATTATTATATCACAACAAACATAAAAGTCAATAACATAAATTATATATTTAAAGCTGCAACCAAATTCTTGTCTGCAGGTACCCAGTCAAGGGTTTCAAGTGCTTTAACATCCTGAACCCATTGAAAATCCATGTGTTCCATTAGTTTGAGCGTTCCACCCTTAATCGTAGCCTTAAAAGCTGTAAATTTTACATTTGAAAAAGGATAATTATATTGCCATGTTAGAACTTCTTCTGAGATCTCTATATCTAGCATTAACTCTTCCCGTATTTCTCTTTTTAGTGCTGTTCTTAATCCCTCCCCCTCATTTACCTTGCCACCGGGAAATTCCCATTTACCCGTAAAGTCCATCCCCTCACCTCGTTGTGTTACAAGAATCCTGCCTATATTGTCTGTGATTACAGCAGCAACAACATTAATTTCCTTTACCGAGGATTGAGGCATCTTTATTTTTCCAATATTTTTTTTGCTTGTTTCCAGAATTTTTCCTGCTCGTCAAGATTAAAATCTTTAAGAGGTTTTCCTTTTTCAGCGGCAAATTTTTCCATTAACTTGAATCTTTCCCTGAATCTTATAAGTGTTTTCCTGTGCACTTCTTCAGGATCCATATTTAGATGACGTGAAAGATTACATACAGCAAAAAGCATATCTCCCAGTTCATGCTCTATCTTTTTTTTATCACCGTGTTTTAATTCATGTTTGAGTTCAGAAAGTTCTTCGTCTATTTTATCGATTACATCATCCGTTTTTTTCCAGTCAAACCCCACCCTGCCGGCTTTTTCTGTAAGGCGGACAGCCTGTAGCGTAGACGGCATGGCAAGAGGAACACCATCTATTGCAGAACGTTCCTTGTCTTTTTCTTTGTTATTTTTTTCCTTTCTCTTAATGTCTTCCCATTGTACCTCTACATCGCGAGAACTGTGTACCAGTGCGTCTTTAAAAACATGAGGATGGCGTCTCAATAATTTTGCATGTATCTCATCTATAACGTCCTGAAGGTTAAAGAGATCCTTCTCTTGGGCGACTTGGGCATGGAATACGACCTGCAGCAGAAGATCACCAAGCTCTTCCCTCAGATGAACAAAATCCTTATTCTCGATTGCTTCAATGACTTCGTAGGCTTCCTCTATAAGGAATCTCTTTAATGTATCGTGGTCCTGTTCTTTGTCCCATGGACATCCGTCGGGGCTTCTCAGCTTTGCCATTACA
>JAPLFT010000178.1 GCA_026390535.1 Pseudomonadota bacterium | reverse complement strand
AGTGACTTTAAATATTCGGCAGCAATTTTTATGTTCTTCTCAGGATCTTTAAGAGACTTCGTTTTTATCTTTGGATCAACAGACTGTGCTGTGTCAGGCATCAATTGCATAAGGCCGAGGGCACCGGAACTTGATACAGCGTCTTTTTTAAAAGCGCTCTCTCTTTTCATTATAGCCAGCATTATAAAAGGCTGAACACCATAGTTGTCTGAGAATTTCTTAATGTTATCAAAATAGAGTTTTGGAAAATGAGTCTCCGCATGTTCCTGCGACGCATATCCTTTCAAACTGTTCATCAGTTTCCCGGCCGCCATTATGGTCATATCGGGATTGGAGGAATATTTATAGATGCTGGTGATAACATCAACATATCCGGGAGAAAGTTTATCAAGATTGATATTGGAGAGTTCCTTTACGGCCATGTCCGTAAGTCCCGTCTTTACAAGCATGATGGCCGTTCTTATGGATCTAAGTTCTTGGGGAGACGCGGCTTCTGCAGTAGAATCCAACGGCTTGATATTGTCCTTTATATGTTGGGATAAACTAATGCCCTCTTCTTCCATCAGGATAAGAGAATAAAAAGAATAGGGGAATCTGCTTATGAGTTCCTGTTTTACGGTTTTTGCGTCATCGTGTTTGGACTTCTTATCAAGGCACCGTGCCTTAAAATATAACGCTGCTGTAACCGACCAGTCATAGTTATCCTTTCCCTCATCTATATATCTTGTAAAAAGTTCTATGCTATCTGAATAACTGCCCGAGATCATTTCAAGCCAGGCATATTTGAACAGAGATCTTTGATAATATTGGCTCTGGGGGAATCCTTCCACTATATTCTTATAGTACCTGATGGCCTTACCGCTGTTTCCTTTATCCTCCTGTAGCGTCCCCATTAAATAGAGGCCTTTGTCATACTGAGGATATTTGTTAAGTAATATATTTAAAAGATCTTCTACCTCATTAAGATCGGTTTTCTGAAACAGTTTTACTACGAGCTTGTCGAGATATCCTTTATCGTAGTAATTTAAAAGATCTTTGTAATAAGATACTTTTTGATTTCCATTGATAATAGAATTCTCTACAAAGCTGTAAGATATATCATAAAATCTTTTATGATACGTACCCTGAGGATATGTCTTAAGATATTCCGTGCCAAGATCCCTTGTCTTTACTGTATCCTTTGCATTAATAGCGTCTTTTATTAATGTTATAACGTCGCTCTCTGTCTTTCTGTAATTTGACACATCAGCTGTATCTTTTTGACTCAGTTTATAGTTGGATAGAGCATAAAGTTCTGTTTTTATTTTTTCAGGGAGCGTATCAAAAAGTTTTTTTATGTCTGCAGGATTGAATCTTCTGTTGAGGTCAAGTAGCAGGCTAAGCGCCAGTTCCTTATTATAACCCGTATATTTTTTTATCAGACCGAATTCCGACTCAAGATCTGAGTAGCCTTTGGTCCTTGCCCTTGCGTAATAGTCAAAAGAGGAACTGTAATTTTTGGCCCCTGCCAGAGCCTGAGCCGTTTTGAACTCAAAATCCGGAAGTATTGCCTTCACCTCATCGTAGAGTACCGGATCACCATTGCTGAGAACTGAATACAGATCATTCAGATTCTTTTTTAGCATTTCCGCAGTATCAAAATATTCCAACGCAGAAACACTTCTGTAGTATTTTATATAATCTTCCAGATATTGTATCCTGGAGACTTTATTAAGAGCCTTATACGCCTGACCGTAATCCTCATCCCTAAAATACGAGACTCCGAGCATGAACTGCAAAAGATTTTTATTTTTTTTCTCCGATATCAGTCTTTGTTTTATTATCTCGGATTTAAGTTCCTTAGCTATTGGTGATTGAACTGTCGGGAGTGTTTCTGAGCCTGATTTGGAGTTCACCGCATACAACTCGACCGCATATAGGGAGAGACAGGATAAAAAGATAAAAATACGTTTATTTAAATACATATCAATCACCCTCTTTAAAAATAAGATCTACCGGATTCCCGATAAAACCGAACTCTTCTCTTAATTTTCCCACCAGATATTTTTTGTAGGAACTGTGAGTATTCTTTGCTCTTACACCGCAGACAATAAACCTTGGAACACTGGCATGATCCTTTGATGCCTGTACCATATATTTAAGTTTGACGTCTTTTCCGCCGGCCATAGGAGGTGTCTTGTAGTTTATTACCTGTTTAAAGAATCTGTTCAATTCCCCCGTGCTGATCTTCCTTGTACGTCCCTCATATATCTTTTTTATCTGTTTAAATATTTTATCAAAATTCTTATCATACTTTGCGGACATGTAGATTATGGGAGCATAAGAGAGGAATGGTATCTGCCAATGGATCTCCTGTTCAGTGAATTCACGCTCCATCTTATCTCTTTTATTGACTATTATGAGGCAACCAACGCCGGCCTTGGCAATTATCTCTGAAACCTTTTTATCCTGATGAGTAAAGCCTTCCGTCCCATCTATCACAAGTAGCGCAACGTCAGAGGATTCTATAGTATCCCTGGAACGCATGATGGAATAGCTTTCTATCTTAGATTCGGTCTTTGCATATCTTCTTATCCCTGCGGTATCAAGAAGCAGGAAATCGCCATATTTATTTTTTAAAGGGATATCCAGTACATCCCTTGTAGTTCCAGGGGCCTCGCTGGTTATTGCCCTTTCTTCACCTATTATTGAATTAAGCAGAGTGGATTTTCCGGTATTAGGACGTCCAGCTATGGCTATCTTCATGAAGCCACTATTCATGTTCTCCCTATGATCCCTAACTTGCGCTTCA
>JAPLFT010000089.1 GCA_026390535.1 Pseudomonadota bacterium | reverse complement strand
CTCTGCGCTGCGATCATTGTTATATTGTATGACAGACGTTATTCCGTTATCGCCAGATACCGGATACGCCGTAGCAAGAATACTTTTATTATCAAAACATATAACACCCTCAGAGGTACTGGGTTGTCCTGAACTAATGGCTTTCTTTACAAGACAGTCATTACAGATGTCCTGCGCATTTTTGAATACCTGATAACATTTTCTTCTCATGGCCGATACAGAATCACAACCGGTTATTTTTTCTACAGCCTCATTTATTCTTATTATTTCATAATCGGTTGACACTATAAACAACGGGTCCAATATGGAGTTAAAAACATCCTCCCATTGTTTCAGCGCAAAATGAATGTAGTTTACAGTCTCCAATCTTTGAAGTGCTATGTATATAGAGGATGAAATATCCTTAAGTCTGTTTATATCATCTTTATCAAAGGATTCCTTGCCTGTTCTACCCAGAACAAGAATAAAAACACTCGAATTCTTGGAGGTCGTTTTTATATATATGGGGAACAAAAGCATAGAAGATACTGAACTCATTCCAAGAAGAAGTTCTTTGTTTTTTTTAGTAGCATATATAGAGCTTAAAACCAGAGGATTGTATCCTCCCGATCTTATGGTATTGAGAATGGAAACAAAATCAGGATGAGATGAAATTGAAAGACTCTCTTCTCTGCCATGAGAATATATATCAAAATTATCCAAGCCATCCATTACGTTTACAATGCTTGATGCATCACATTTTACTATATTGCTTATACCTTCCATGATTGCAGAAACAAGGTCCTTAAACGTTTTTCCCGAAGAAATCTTGGATAATAGCTCATTTATGGCACCAAGCTGTTTTTGTACCGATGAAATGGTTTTTTTTGATTCTATAAGTCTTTTTTCTTTTAGTTTTAATTCTCTGTCTATTATTTGAGTAGTTGTTTCTATTTTTTTATTTTGTTCCTCTATTTCCCTTAAAAGTTCAATATTCTTTTTTACTATCTTGCTTCTCTTTATCGCCTCTAAAATTATAGATTTAAGATTTTCATCATTCCATGGTTTTGTTATAAACCTGAAGACACCGGCTCTGTTAAGCGCATCCTTTGCTATATGGGACTCACTGTATCCTGTAAGTATTATTCTGGTTATGTGCGGCCATTTTTCTGAAATCATATTCAGAAAATCAGATCCGCTGATAGAATTATTCAAATTATAATCGGAGATTACAACGTCTATACTTTGGTTGTTTAATATCTCAAACGCCTTATCTATATTTTCTGCCGTAAATACTTCAAAGCAGTCTTTTAACAGTCTATTAAGAGATGCGAGTATCTGTTTTTCGTCATCAACAATAAGTATTTTTGACATAAGGACCTGTTACTCCCAAGGATTGTCCAGTATGAATTTTCTAGGATCCACACAAATACCATTTACCCTGACTTCATAATGCAGATGAGGTCCGGTTGATCTTCCGCTGTTACCCACTGAACTTATAGGCATTCCTCTTTTTACTTTTGTTCCCTGAGCAACAAAGAATCTTGAATTATGTCCATACGCTGTTGTTATTCCATATCCATGGTCTATTGTAAGCATTAGACCATAACCAGGTTTGTTCCCCGTAAACGTAACAACACCATCTGCCGGCGCTATTATAGTAGTACCCACTCTGGTCGATATGTCTATGCCTTCATGACGGGTTATTTTATGCGTAAATGGATCTATTCTATTCCCAAAATAAGATGTTATCCAGCCTCTGACCGGAATAATAGAAGGTGTAGCCGCAAGAAGAGCACTTTGCTCTTCAAGATACTCACTAAACTTATTAAGCTCTTCTTCCTGATATGCCATTTTATATTCTATGTCTTTGAGTTTATTCTGAACGTTTCTGAACTCTCCATCAATTTCTGCATTGCTGCTCATAGAAAAATCATCTATGCCCTCTATAACATCCGCTTCCGAATAAAGGTTTTTGTCCCGATCCTCCGTATCTCCAAGGTTTGATATGATCTTTAATTTTGTCGTAAGGGCTTTTAACCGCTCCATTGTATTTTCTATTTCATCTATCCTCATTTTGTACGAATAGAGCTGTTTGCCAAGTTTTCTATTCCTGGCTTTCATTTCATCCATACTCTGGAATTCACTCATAATATAAAGATAATCAAAAACTATATACATAAGTATAAAACCAATCACGCCAATAACTACAAGACCTGAAATGAGAGCATAGAAAGGTATTTTTATTTTAAAGATTCTCTTTGAATCCTGAGGCACAAACATTAATGTATAAGGACGGAATCTCATTGTTGAATTAATTTACCCTCACAATTATTGCACTGATATTATCATATCCCCCTGCCTTATTTGCAGCGTTTATCAAATTTTCAATACTGATCTTTAAATCATCAGGTGTAATATTCTGTTTTATATCCGCATCGGAAAGCATAGATGTAAGCCCATCTGAACATAATAAAAGGATATCTCCTTTTTCTGCTTCTCTTTCATAGACATCCACATCTACAACCTCTTCAAAACCGACAGATCTTGTTATAACATTTTTATAGGCAAGTTTATCTGCCTGTGCTCTTGTTATAATACCGGACCTTACCTGTTCATTAACAAGAGAATGATCTTCCGTTATTTTCCACATATATCCGTCTCTGTATAGATAGACCCTGCTGTCGCCGACTTGAATTATATAACACTTTTTATTATTAAAATAAACTCCGACAAGAGTAGTTCCCATACCCTTAAGATTATCATCCATGCTCGCTTTCTCATGTATTCTGATTGACGCAAGAGAAACAGCCTCTTTTAAGAACGGTGTTATATTTATCTGTTTTTTTTCATCCAGGTTCTTCAGTGCGGATTCGAGTACTTCAATTGCAATGGCACTGGCTATTTCTCCACCCTTATGTCCGCCCATTCCATCAGCAACCGCATAAAGCTTTATCTTATCATTCAGGA
>JAPLFT010000183.1 GCA_026390535.1 Pseudomonadota bacterium | reverse complement strand
TAACATCAACAGTGCAGGCTTTGTATAAACTTTGTACTTGATTGCGGTATTGAAATCATTGCTATTTTTCCAATAGATTTTGCAGCGGTTTTTGATACAGTGATTTACACCTCAAATGGCACATACAAATGAAAAAGCTTTTTTTGCATGGAGTGGTGGCAAAGACAGTGCCATGGCTCTTTACGAACTACAAAAGATTCATAGTTATGAAATATGGGCATTGCTAACAACCGTAACAGAGGGCTACGATAGGATCAGTATGCATGGTGTTCAGCGTATTCTCCTTGAGCAACAGGCAGAATCTTTAGGCCTTCCACTCGAAAAGATCTATATCACGAAGCAAGCATCCAACAATGAATATGAGACAAAAATGAAAGACAAACTGATGGACTATAAAAGTCGAGGTGTTTCATCAGTTGTTTTTGGAGATATCTTTTTAGAAGACTTAAGAAAATATCGGGAAGAAAATCTATCAAAAGTAGGAATGAAAGGAATATTTCCTCTATGGAAAAGAGAAACTACCGAACTTGCCCATACATTTATAGATTTGGGATTTAAGGCAGTTATTACCTGTGTTGACTCAAATGTTCTTGATAAAAGATTTGTCGGTAGAGTTTATGATGAGCAATTCTTGCAGGAGCTTCCTTCCGGCGTTGACCCATGCGGTGAAAACGGAGAATTCCACTCATTTGTATATGACGGACTGATATTCAAAGAAAGAATAGCGTTTACAATGGGAGACATCGTTTTGCGAGATAACCGTTTTTATTTTGGTGATTTGATACCTGTTTAAATGGCACCAAGGGTGCTACGCCGCTGTTTTAATCGTGGGTTTTATAGTTACAGACATTTCTAGCAGCATTGCTATTTTTAGCAGGAAATCCATACTTACTTCACTCACTAATCCTGTCTCCATTCTGGCTATTGCGGGTTGTTTAGTACCGACCAGGTTAGCAAGTTCTGCTTGGGAGATATTGAGTTCCATCCTTTTATCTTTAAGTTTTGTTATAAGTTTCTTTTTTTGCTGTATTAGATCCATCTCTATATGGCTAAGCCCTATAGCTTTACCAAATTCTCTGGCGGTTTTAAATCTATTTGTTTTTAACTTCATAAGTCTATATAACAAATTCGTTATATTATTGCAAGACATATTTTTAAAAATGCAAATAATGAAGTAATGAGCTATCCCTCTTCCTCAAACAACTCATGTAGTTTTTTCTGCAACACAGACTTATCTATCAGTTTTATTTTATACTCTGCTATTAGTGCCGGAGATAGATTTCTACTCAAGGCATATTCCACGACTTCCCTATCTTTACTTTTGCAAAGTATTATACCAACTGTAGGATTCTCATGAGGCTTTTTTACATCCCTGTCTAATGCCTCAAGATAAAAATTAAGTTTACCAAGATGTTCCGGTTTAAAGTCCTCTGTTTTAAGTTCTATTACGACCAGACATTTTAGATCCCTGTGATAAAAGAGGAGATCAATAAAATAATCGTTATTACCTACTTGAAGCCTATATTCCTCGCCTATAAAACAAAGATCTCTGCCAAACTCCAAAAAGAATTTTCTAAGATTGTGGACTATTGCTTTTCTTAGGTCTGACTCTTCAAAATCTTGAGGAAGGTTAAGAAAGTCCAAAATATATGTATCCCTGAACACGGATATATCTGTGTTTTTAAGATCTGTCGGCACTTCTGGCAAAGTCGCTCTGGTTTGATTAGAAATCATAGTCCGTTCATAAAAACTACTGTTTATCTGATGCTCAAGTTCTCTGGAAGAATATTTTTCTTTGACCGAAAGTCGCAGGTAAAATTCCCTTTCTTCAGGGGTATTAGATCTGGAAAATATCAGGACATTGTTAGTCCAACTCAATTCTCTCAGCAGTGCCGAGAGAATTGTAACACCTTGATATGTTTCATAAAACTGTTTCATCCGCCAAATATTAGGTGCAGAAAAGCCTTTAGCTTCCGGAACATTTCTTAAAATATAATTAGCAAGCTTTTGTATGACACCATGTCCCCATTTTTTGCCGGCTACTTTTTTACTAATGTATTCTCCAACCTTCCAATAAAGATCTATAAGTTCCCTGTTAACGCTGTGAACAGCGTTGTACCTGGCTGTTCTTATAAGACTAATAACTTCTATGAACTTTTCTTCCAAAGCATAATATTTTTTCATACCGGTAGCTATTGCAAATACAGCGACATTGGGAAGACTAGAACGAACCATTTAGAACATTCTTAAATTAGCATATATTGACGAAGTTTGTACAAGAATCTTATTTTATGCCCACCAGGGCATAATCAACCGCGGCCTCCGCGTGTATTCTCATCGTATCAAACACCGGTATGCTCACGTCTTCCTGTTTGATCAATAACGGAATTTCCGTGCAGCCCAGTACGACGCCCTGCACCCCTTCTTCCTTAATAAGTCGGTTAATTATTTTGAGATATCCGTCTTTTGACTTCTTATAGAATTTTCCTGCGCATAATTCGTCAAAGATAACCGCATTTATATAATCCCTTTCTGCCTTATTTGGGATAACCACTTTAAGTCCATATTTCTTTTCCAGACCCATAGTATATGATGTTCCCAGTAGTGCGACTGTTTTAAGGTTGCTCTTCTTTACTTTTTCGCCAGTCGTATCTGCAATGTGGAGAACCGGTATCTTCACTTTTTTCTCTATCAGATCCGCTGTCGAGTTCATAGTGTTGGACCCTATCACGACAAAATCCGCCCCACCCCTTTTAAGCCTTTGCGCGGCGTCAATCATTGTTTTTCTTAAGGGTCTCCAGTCGCCTTTATCTGCCAGCCGTTCCTGTTCAGAAAAAGCTCCAAATTCAATGGAATACATAAGGATCTTTGCGGAATGCAGCCCGCCAAGTTTTTGCTGCACCATCTCATTCATCATCCGGTAATATTCAATAGAAGAGACCCAGCTTACACCCCCGATGATGCCGATTGTTTTCATTTCTTTGGGCTGATCGCTGGTCTTAGCGTAAACAACAGAGGCACTGACTATGGAAATTATGAGGGCCACAATAAAGATGAAGAGTTGATTAAACCTTGTTCTCATTTTAACCTCCAAATTCCGATATAAAATTTTTATAAGCACAAACAATAAAAGTCAAATTCATCCGCACTTTGCGAGTCACGGGACACTAAGTAATAATTCACTTGAGTTATTTAAAAACGAGAAGCATTATAATATTTAAGAGACACACCTGGTTAAACATTCCACCTAGTTAAACATTCCAATAGGTATAGAGTTGATAAAGGAGTTATTATGAAAAAAATGACTGTTCTTGTTCTCTTAATGTGTTTTACAGGATGTGCCAGTCAAAAGATCTTGCTTAGGAACCTTGATAAAACAATTACTGAGGCTGCGGAAAATTCAAAAAAGGCTGGGGCTAAAGAGTTAACCCTAGAGCTTACTGTTGTTGCCGGTTGGGCTGTTGCCGTTAATCCTAGCGTTTTAACCACAAATATAAACTCAAGCCAAACAACTCATTTAACTGTTAAAATAGATAATTTGAAAGACTGGAAACCAAGACCGGCAACTTGCATTGAAAAACCAGGGAAGACGAAGAGCTTTGGAATGTTAGAAACAGCAGAGAGCGCTGAATCTGAATATTATACTCTTGATACTAAAACATTCCAGATGACTCCAACTACGATACTCAAAAAGTAATATACAGAATAAACTTATGCAGGAGAAACCCATACTAAATTTCAATTCTTCTGAGAAAAAAGATGTCCTTCTTAAATTGCTTGAAATTGACAGAGAGGAAACAAGATTTTGGCAGAGAAATTTTTTTATTATATCGTATGGTGTCCTGCTATTTTATGTTCTATTGATTCAATTCGCCTGCGGTATCGACGGTGTTAGACATCTACCTGAAAATATGTTGATATTCTTATCGCTGGTTATTTTAGTAGTAATGGGTTTTTACGTCGTTATAACATTGTACGCAAAAAATATTATCAAAATGAACCATTTTGACCTGATTAAAATACAGAAGGCATTACTACTGCATACGAACAATACATACTTGGATAATGATTCAATATATAAAGGTGAAAAAACAATGTCTGAGAGCTACCTTGGTTTACTCTTAGTTATAAATGTTTTTCTCGGATTTGTAGCCATAGTAATGCTTTTAACATAAATTAAATTATCTTGACAAAAATAATACAATATGTTATACTACCATTATTGAAACACAGGAGGTCTATCAAATGAAAAACTTAATAAAGGTTACTGTTGCTGTTCTTTGTATAATAGCGTTGTTTTCATGCACCAAGAAAACAAAAACCGAGGATACTACACCTCCTGATACAAGTAATGTAACACCCGTAGTTCCCACACCTGTAGCCCCTGTTGCAACTTATACGTGTGATGATCTTAAGGCAATTAACAATATTCTTTTCATCACATTTGCGTATGACAAAAAATATGATCTAGATAGTGATGGTGTAGTAACAGTTCAAGATAAGTTAATAATTGAAAAGGATTTGCTAAAAAATAGTGCTACTTGTGTCACTGCTCTAAGAACTTGTGATGATTTACAGGCTGTAAAGGACCAGGTACAGGCTTGGCCAGAGATACAGTCGTTGGGTTCTGCGTCATTTGTAGAAACAATGAAATCAGCTATTGCATACTCTATAATCTTTAATGAATCCGGAAAAAATTGTGCAAATGACTTTGGTACCGGTTCCTTTGTTGGCGATGTTAATAAGAATGGTTATTTGGAATGTAACGATCCCGTGTATATAGAGAGATATGTTGCTGGATTACCTGTAGATCCTTTTGAACCTCTTTTAGCGGATGTTAATGCTAGCCACACTTTCACCGCGTTAGACGCTCTTCTCGACAAGATAGCATTAGCTGCTTTGTTTACTAATTATCTGGATAATTTAGGTAGCTGTCTGCAATAATTATTACGTTTTATCAAGGTTGATTTTACAAAGGATCCGTGTTATAAATTTTTTAAGATTTATAACAAGTGAGGTCCCTCATGAAACGTTTTTTTATCGCAGCTTTTTTAATCTCAATAAGTGCAGCTACGATTTATTCAAATGATCTTCCTAAAATAAATATCAGAATGACAGTATGTAAACGTACAGTTCTTCAAAAGGTAACACCTTATTACTCTGGACAATCCAGTCAATTAGAAGAAAAAGAAGTTATAACCATCTATTCTGATGCGATTAACTCAGCAAGAAAAGATTATACAGCGATATGCGGCCCTTATAGTGAGATAGCGGAATATACCTTGCTAGATGGTCTGAAAGTTGGCCCTTATTATTATTATTCCCTTGTACATGGCGGAAACTGCGAACAAAAAATAACTGTAACAGGATCATATAAGAACGACCAGAAGCATGGAGAATGGATCAAGAAAAGTTTAATGGATTGTGCTGGATTACAGGGAACTCCGTTTGCGTGGATAAACGGTTCTCATGATGACAGAGTCGAATCATATACAATATATGACAATGGCAAGATAATCTATTACGTGGGCTGGGCATTAACTAACAACACATAAAGAAAGGAGGAAGTTTTTTAAATTATACTTCCTCCTCTGAAAATTTAATAAAAATTTTACTTTGTTGCTGGAGCTGGTGTTTTTGCAGGCGCTGGAGTTGTAGCAGCTGGAGCCTTAGCTGTCTGTTCTGTTGGTGTCTTTGCAACGACTTTTTTGTGATGTTTTCCTTTTTTTGCTTCTGCTACTGTGCAAAATACAAATCCGGCAACCAATAATACTAATAATACTTTTTTCATGTGTGTTTCCCTCCGAGGCCTAAAGTATATAACGAACATAAGTAAACAAAAGCGACTTTCATGCAATGCCACGAATTTGACTACGCTATGCATCATTTTTTCAGCTTCAGACATTTCTGTGTTCTAATCTTGGTATAGTCATTTGCCGGGGGTAATGGACATGAACAAAAAGATATTTGGAATATTCCTACTGGGAGTCATTTTTCTCTTATTGGGAGGCTGCGGTTCTACCGTTTCGTCCGGTTTGGGAGCCTCTTCTACTGTTACCGGAGCAGGAGATTTTGTATGGAGTAGTGTTTTTCTGACAAGTATAGACATTTCCACAGGAACCATAGATCCATCTTTTTCAAAAGAAACAACTACATACACGGTCCAGGTTCCAAATACCGTGGATCATGTAACCGTAACGCCGGCAGCAGAAGATCCTTATGCCCAGATAAATCTTGCCGGTCAGACCCTGATTTCCGGTGAGGAATCAAACCAGATAAATTTAGTGGTAGGAGTACCAAAGACCATAGAAATAAAGATCACATCCCGAACTTCAACTGATGAAAAAACATACACTGTAATCGTAACAAGGATACCCTCCAATGATGCAAATCTTTCAGGTCTTACTGTTAACGGAGCAGCAATAACACCGACTATATTTGATAAAGATACCATAATCTATTCTGCTACAGTTTTATCAACAACTACGTCAATAACATTGACTCCTGTTTTGGAAGACTTGACCGCCTCATTACGGGTAAATACTTTATCTGCAAATTCCGGAGACACTGTCCCCGTAGTTTTAGCCGCTGGACTTAATATAATAAATACCGTT
>JAPLFT010000239.1 GCA_026390535.1 Pseudomonadota bacterium | reverse complement strand
AATTAGAACATTTATTGTGTTAGAGATTAAAAACACATAATTACCCGAGGCTGCCCTAGCTCTATCAACCTCAGTTGTAATTAAATTATTATAGAATCCGGAATTACGTTTTATATAATATTGGTAGTTCACTCCCATGATGGAACGGACTATTTTAAGTCTTATTCTCTTGCCTAACAAACTGAGAATACTGGACTGATAGATACCTTGGAACAGGACTATTACACCCTTAATTGAAATAATTAAAACAAATATTAATAAACCCGTAGTAAAATTAAAAGATATACCCATCGACTTAAATATTCGTTCCACATAGATCGTAATACTATTGCCTTGACTAAATTGCCCCGATCCTGCGATAAACAAAGGGACCAATAGAACGATGCTGATACTATCCAAAAAACTCCTTATAACATTTAAGCCTATATACGCCGTTAACCGCCACCATCCAATGAAGTCTTTGAATATTTTTGTGTAATTAATTATTTTAAAAATTGGGTTTAACATAATATATAAGTTATAGAGCCTTAATTAACTCCTTCATCTTGTGTATAGTATGAGGATAATTCGGATTGAAGAATTTAATAAAGGTGTTTTGATCCTTTGGCGCTTTCTTGTTTAGAAGAACTTTTTCCAATTCGGCTCTATTAGTAATAAGATCAATATATTCTGTAACGAATTCATAGCCAGCATTAGCTCCCTCACAAGGATAATAATTAATAAAGTATGAGCGAGGACATATATGTTTTGCTTGATAAATAACGGATGACATGATCGAAAAAATAAAAGAAGATTTTTTAAATATTGTCCTATTATCAATCTCTCCGTGTTTAACAATCTTTACCTTTTTAGATTCAAATTTCAAATAATTTTTATAGTTATCTAACGGATGCATTTTAATATAAAGGATATAGTTATCTGGTAAAGCATTTATTATTTCCTCTATGTAAAAACTCGGGCCCTTAGGGCCGAAAGCGCCTTTTTCAAAGCCATGTTGTGTACAAAACGTCACGATCTTCTCATTGTTGTCAGGAAATTCACCTGTATCTTCTGCATAATAATCCCAGAATGGGAATCCTGTTTCAAAAAAACGAACGTTATCATTTTTGCCGGAAGATTCAAATGTTCGCTTAGTTATATTATTTGCGTAGAAATAATAATCACAATTAATTGTATCGTAACCTAAATCATAGAAAAAAGGGAAAAAGTCATATTTTATAGTTTTTATTCCTAAAGATTTGGCTTTTTCTATTATCGCTAATTCAAAAGGATAACGATCTTGCTGTGTAATAATTTTTTTTACGTTTTTCAAGCTTATATGTTTATATACATGAACACCATATAGCATTGACGATAGTGCCCTCATTACATACTTTTTTTCCAGGTCCTTTGAAAGCAGCAATCGTATAGAAACAATAAACCATTTTAACACATACTCTATATTACCAATACAAAAGTATCTTTCCCCTATAAATTTAGCAACGGGTACATTAAGTCTATTTGCAATATATCGATCTTGTTCAATGTTAAATTCTATTAAAATTGTTTCTGCCGGATTTTGTAGAACTGGTTTAATAAAAAAAACTCTAAGCACGGTACCTATAAGATTTTTAATTATTAAAAATAGATTACCTCTAAGAGGGATCTCGTGTAGCCCTGTATACAAATTGCGAACAGATTGGGCGTATTTATATGTATATGAGTTTTTATCATATTTTGATAGCATCCTATCAAAATCATTAACCGCATCCAATATCGCTTTATTAAAATCCATGCTATTTTGCAACATCTTCTTCTTTCAGCAGTAGTTCGATCATCTGCTTAAAGCTTGTATTGGGAGTCCAGCCTGTTCTATCCATAAGCTTAGAGCTATCACCCACTAGTGTTTTTCTCTTTCTATAAAGGATGTTCTTGTCCTCTTCGACATGTTTACGCCAATCTAATGACAAGTGATCAAAAGTAATCTTTATGAAATCCATTACTTTGTTGGCTTTACCTGTTGCCACAATAAAATCATCCGCAGTATTCAGTTCCATTATTTTAATAAAAGCATCAACATAGTCGTTCGCATAACCCCAATCAATTTCCGCATTCAAATCACCGATTATCAGTTTCTCTTTATTCCCGTGTTTAATGGCTAATACCGTTTTTATTATCTTTTTTGATAGAAAATGCTCTGGCCTATATATTGATTCATGATTATATAAAATACCAACTGATGCAAAGACCCCATGATCTTCTCTGTATAATCTACAAAGCATCATCCCGTCTAATTTTGTTATGCCATAGATACAAGTTGGACAAAATGGTGTTAATTCATTCTGTATAGGTTCATTTGTGCCAGCAAATATTAAAGAAGAAGATGCATAAAACAGTCTTGAATCCTTTGAAAATAGTCTGATAGCTTCTAAAAAGTTAAATAAGCTATAAACATTAACCGCGTAACTATTCTTTAACAGAATTAAATTATCTTGCTCTCTTTCCTGCGAAGAATGATGATAGGCAGCCAAAAAATATATTTCATCAAATTTAATCGATCTAATTAAATTAGAGACTGATTCAAAATTTTCTATATCCACTTTATCACTGAAAGAATTGCCATAAGATTGAACATAATCCTTATCTACACATACCAAGCTATAGTTAAGGTTCAATAGCAGATCTTTAGTGATCTTTCCGTCTTGACCGTTGCATCCAATTATAAGGGCTGTTTTCATATTCTAATTTTATACTATTTCAAAATTTGGAAGAGGAAATATAAATTTCTTCCCGGATGATAAGAACTGAGTCTCTCTTTTTATTATGTTATCCCGGAAGTGCCATGGAAGGACCATAAAGTAATCAAAAGGCATCTTTTTTGCTTCTGTCTCTGAAATTATAGGGATATTTGTGCCAGGAGTGTAACAACCGAATTTGTCCTCATTAACTTCAGCTATATATGGCATTTGTTTTTGTGTTATTTTACAAAATTGTAAAAGAACATTCCCCTTAGTAGATGCTCCATAACCAAAAACCACTTTTTTATCTTTTCCACATAGATCAAAAAAGGCCAAAAGTTCTTCCCTTCTTTTTAAGATCCTTTGATTAAAAGCATCGAATGGCCGAGAAGAAGATAGCCCAATAGTTTTTTCATGATTTAAAATTTTATCTATTAATGAGGTGGACTCATGATGTTTCGATTGTTTCTTTGCAGCAATTACGGAAAAACTACCCCCATTAATCCCATTAAATTCTACGTCAACTATTTTAAGACCAGTTTTGTCCAGAATATACTTGATCTGCTTCAAAGAATAATATTCCAAGTGCTCATGACAAATAGTGTCATAGGAATTATTTTCTAACATGGTGGGCATATAGCTTTGTTCAAAGACCCAAAGGCCGTTATCGTCTAAATTATCATAAATATTTGAAGCA
>JAPLFT010000221.1 GCA_026390535.1 Pseudomonadota bacterium | reverse complement strand
TTTTATATACAGGCTGATGAAGTAATCAGCGAGCAGGATTATGACAAGATAAAAAAATCCATGACCGGTAATTTTGCCGATAAAAGAGTGAACGGCTTGCTCTTTGATTATATACATTTTTACGGTTCATATGATTGTGTTGCCGCTGCCAGAAATTGGTACAGGAATGAGATCAGGATAATAAGGAATAAAAAGGATATTATGTCGTTTGCGGATGCTCAGGGCTTCAGGTATAAGGATGAAAGTAAAATTTCTGTGGCTTACACTGGGGCTAAAGTATATCACTACGGCTGGGTAAGGCCGATTGAGTCAATGAGGACCAAGACCATAGCTATGGACAGGCTTTGGCACGGTGATAAAAAAGACGAAGAAAATAAAAATCTGGAATATAGATCTACTCAATATGGCTTAAAAAAATTCAAGGGCACTCATCCCTCTGTTATGAAAGAGAGGTTAAAAAAACAGGACTGGACGTTTGATTATAAGTCCGGGATATCATCATATAGGGAATTCAGGTATTGGCTGTCCGATCTGTTCGAAAAACTTACAGGAATAAGATTTTTTGAGTACAAGGGATATAAATTAATAAAAAAATGAAAAAGCGTGAGATAGGGATTGTAGTCGCTGATCTTAAATATCCCATGAATATAGGTAGTGTCGTGCGTACTATGTCCTGCTCCGGATATAAAGAACTTACACTTGTAAGACCATGTGAAAGCTGGAACAGCATGGATGCTGTTAAATTCTCACTGTTTGGCAGGGATATTCTTGAATCCGCAAAGATTGTCAAAAATCTGGAGGACATAAAGGATAAAGGAACGGTGCTTTTTGGGTTTTCACGACGTATAGGGAAAAAAAGAAGTTATCCAATAATGCTCAGCGGTCTATACGATTTTATATCCAGGTTCCATGTGGATAAAAAAATAAAATTCGTTTTTGGAGGAGAATCCTCCGGCCTTACCACAGAGGACCTGAATATTTGTGACCATATAGTAACAGTAGATCCCGATATAATAGATAACTCCCTTAGCCTACCTACTGCAGTCGCTGTGGTTCTTTATGAATATAAGCGTGCTTATGTACTTTCGGCCAAAAAACAGGTAAAAACCGCCAAAAAGCTTGATATGGGACAGGCAGGCATTCTTAACGAGAATGTCAGAGAACTCTTGAATAAAATGGAGTTTATTGATAATAGGGACAGCAAACGGGTGATGGCCAAGATAAAGGACATGATAAACAAACTGTCCACCAACGAGATCAGGCTCCTTCATTCAATCTTAAAAAGAGTAAAATTATGAAAGAAAAAAAAATAGAATGGAAGAACAGGTTCTTTACACCTGACGAGGTAGCTCAAATGGAGGCGGTCTTTAATGAGAGGTTCTTTGATAATCTCAAAAAAGACGAGAATATATCTTTTGAGGGGTACTACGAGGACGAGATATGCTATATTACACTGGCGCTAAAAAATCAGGATGAATCGTTCTATTATCCCGTAGAGACTTCCATATCACTCAAGGAAAACCATGAATTAGATGCAGAGGGTGCAAGAATAGCCCTTTTGGACTTTATAGGGTCGTATTTTGAGGATTATTTTGAGGAAAACAGGGAAACATCTATACCCATAGACTGGACTCTATATAAGGCTGATGACCTCACTCTTTACGCACGTGGTCAGGTTTTGAATAAAAAGCTTGAAAATATGGCTGATGATATCCTAAAATCTGCCGACAAAGCAAAAAATCCTGGAGGGTTTTAATATGGCTGATATGATAAAGGTAACAAGATTACGCGCAGGAAACCTGATAATAATGGACGGTGATCTGTATATTATTCAGGCTGTCGAGCACAGGACTCCCGGAAAAGGCAACGCCTGTATGCAGACAAAAATAAGGAACCTTAAAACAGGGAACACTATGGATAAACGCTTCCTCTCCGACGAGAAAGTAGAAAAAGCACAGCTTGATTGTGTTTCCATGGAATTTTTATATAAGGAAGATCACGGTTATGTTTTCATGAACACAGAGAATTATGAACAGGTTAGCGGTGGGAGAACTTATAAAGGTCAATACAGAGACTGGCGAATACGTAGAAAGGGCCTCAAGCTACGATGACTAGAATAATCAGATCTATACTGATTATCAAATTTTTGCTTCTCTGCATCAACACACTATTTTTTACCATTTTGGCATTATTATTTTTCTGGTCAAGATACACCAGCCTTAACATAGATTACTATCTGATGAAGGCGTGGGGCAGGACTTCTACTTTTATATATGGAATAAAGAGAGAAAGAACGAACGAATCCAGGGATAAGGATTTTGTGGGAGTATATGTAGCTCCTCATTCAAGTTTTTGGGACATCATATTACTGGGTTCGGAACTCAGAGGCTTTTTTGTAAGCAAGACCGAGGTCGTAAAATGGCCCATCATAGGTCTTGGAGCAAAATTCGTACGAACTGTGTTTATAGACAGGGAAAAAGGAGTCTCCGCACTCAAATCAATGGAAAAATCATCTCAAAAAATATTTAATTCGGGAAATTCCTTGATAGTATTCCCGGAAGGCACGCGTTCTTATGAACATATGCAGCCTCTAAAATCCGGTCCGTTCCATGTGTCTTTTACTACCGGCAGACCCATAAAACCTGTAATAATAACCTATTATCCAAAAGAGAGTGTTGTTCCAAGAAAAAAGGGCAACTTCATAAAGGAACTTATGATACAATCTATGAGCATGCAGAGTGCAATGGCAAAAATAAATATTCTGGAATCAATAAAACCCCAGGACTTTAAATCTATAGACGAATTAAAGAAACATGTATTTATGGTCATGGATGATTATTATAAATAAAACTTGATTTATGTCGATTTATTTGGTAGTAATAAAGAGGCTTTCTTACTATATCTTTATTTTAGGTTAATGTTATTATTAGTAGATAAGATTTTAGAGGAGTTTTTAGTTATGAAAACCTTAAAAAGATCTTTTGTCATATCCGTTTTTCTGGGGCTTGCAATATCAACTGCCTCTTATTCTCAAAATATCGAATGGGTAAAATCTCTTGGCGGAACTGCCTATGATAATGCCAGATCAATACAGCAGACTGATGATGGTGGATATATTTTTACAGGTGGTACAAATTCAAACAATGGTCAGGTGTCAGGTAATCATCTTCAACCTGATGGTATTACTCCTAGTAATGACGTTTGGGTTGTTAAACTGGATTCTTCCGGAAACATACAATGGCAGAAGTCTTTGGGTGGAGATAACTTCGATCTAGGTGAATCTATTAAGCAGACTAAAGACAATAATGGTGTTGCAAATGGTTATATTATTGCAGGAGAAACTGCATCTAACAACGGCGATGTATCAGGAAATCATGGCGGTATTGGTTATGATGCATGGATAGTAAGGCTGGATCTTTCAGGTAATATAATTTGGCAAAAATGTTATGGTGGAAGTGATTATGACTACGGATATGATATTCAGCAGACCACTGACGGCGGATATATATTTACAGGAATAACGTGGTCGGCCGATGGAGACTTACTAAATCAAGGATACCATGGTAACCAGGACGGTTGGGTAGTAAAACTGGATTCTTCTGGAAACATAATGTGGCAAAGAGTTTTAGGTGGATCTTTTCAGGACTGGTTGAGATCTATTCAGCAGGTCTCTGATGGATATATTATTTCTGGAGAGTCAACATCAAACGACGGAGACTTATCTGGACATCACGGCATACCAGGAATTAATAGCGATACATGGTTAATAAAACTTAATTCCTCAGGGAATACTGTTTGGTCAAAATCATATGGTGGAACTGCTCAGGATTCTTCATATTCAGTACAGCAGACTGTGGACAGTAATGGAACTCCTGATGGATATATTTCAGCAGGTGCTACGGCCTCAACCGATGGTGATGTATCAGGAAAACATGGGGGCACTGGTTTTTATGCGTATGATTTTTGGGTGATAAGGGTTGATCTTTCAGGAAATCTTATTTGGCAAAAATGTCTAGGTGGAAATAACAATGACACTGGATCTTCGATAAGACAAACTTCCGATGGTAAATATATAGTTGCAGGACAAACCCATTCAAACAACGGGGATGTAACAGGAAATCACGGTGGTGACGGTACTGTTGATGCATGGGTAGTAAAACTTGACTCTTCAGGGAACATAATATGGCAAAGATGCTATGGTGGAAACTTTGAGGATTGGGCCACTTCAATTATCCAAACCTCGAATGGTGGATATATATTTGGAGGTGTGACTGCTTCAACCAACGGTGATTTACAAGGGGTAGTAACTCATGGAGCCCAGGATGCCTTTATAGTAAAGCTAACTGGAGTAGTATTGGACCCTGTATTTACTCCATTAAATCCTCCGCCATCGCCTACAGCTATCTCTATTACTATTACATCATCTACACCGGGAGCAATAATACACTATACCTATGATGGAGTTACGACGCCGACATGTTCCAACGGTACTTATGGGCCTAGTCCGTTGACAACCAGTACGCCTGGTCCTAACGGAACTGCCACAACATATGTCTATCAGGCCATAGCGTGTGAAACTAACTGGACAGCTTCTAATGTAACGACCAGCACATATGTAATAACTGGCACGGTAGCGGAACCTGTCTTTGCTCCGTCAAACCCTCCAGCGTCGCCTAATCCGATAACTTTTACGATAACAGATACTACATCCGGTGCTACCATACACTACACTAGCGACGGAAGTACGCCTACTTGTACAACTGGACAAATATACTCCGTTCCGATTACACTTAGTGTTCCCGGAACATACGTCTATAAGGCAATAGGGTGTGAAACAAACTGGACGGATTCCACTATAGCGACCAGCACGTATGTAATAACAGATGGTACAGTCCCTGATCCGACGTTCAACCCGTTAAATCCTCCGGCATCTACAAATCCGATAACGTTTACTATAGCGGATACGAGTCCAACGGCAGTCATACATTACAACGTTAATTCAAGCGTGGCTCCGGATTGCAATACCCCGGATTACGGATATAGTCCGATAACTATTACACTTACTAATGTGGGAACGTATTTTTATCAGGCGATAGCGTGTGAAACTGGTTGGACATCTTCCAATGTGACAAACAGTACATATGCAATAATCGCACCTGGGGTACTTCCTACACCGACGTTCAACCCACCAGGAGGTACGGATATAATACCGATACCTTTTGTAATAAGTGATGCGGAACCGGGAACTACTATACATTACAATATTAATTCAAGTACGCCGCCGGATTGCTATAGCAGTCCGTCAGGGCCAAGTCCGCTATCTTTGACCACACCGAATGATTTGGGTACATATGTGTATAAGGCAATAGCCTGTGAGGATGGCTGGTACCCATCTGCTGTGGCAACAGCGACGTATACAATAGAACCTGACGGGATAGCTCCACCTGTTTCTTACGGTGGTGGTAAGATAACGATCTATCCAAATCCTACACATGGGTTTGTTACAATCAAAGGAACGGACAGGGTCTTCGACGCGAGGTCATACATAACTGTTGTAGTTGCCAATTCCAGCGGACAGACCATATATGAAAATATGTTAGACGCTAATAATGCGAGTGTAGATCTGTCTAATTATCCGGACGGGTTCTATATAATAAGAATATACGGAAAGGATAAGAACAGCGGTAATAGCGTTAGTAGAACAGAAAGGATAATTAAGCAGTAACTCTGTTAGCGTTATTTGTAATATAAAGGTTTACTACAATGAAAAATTATATCCCTAGATTATTTCTTATTGGCCTTTTTTTGACTATAGTCACTAATGTCTATGCCCAAAATTTAACACTTAAGTATGATGAAGCAACAGGCAAACTTGGCTATGTGGACGTAAACGAAGCCTTTGTTATAAAACCTCAGTTTGATGTGGCGTATGATTTTAAAGAAGGATTAGCAGCGGTCGGCATATGTAATAAAGGCAAATGCGAGTATGGTTTTATAAAGGAAGATTTTGCCGTAACAAACGAGTATTTTATATATCCTCAGTATGATGATGTTAGGAATTTTACTGAGGAGCTAGCGGCGGTTAAAGTAAATGGTAAATGGGGTTTTATAAATAAGGCAGGTGACTGTGTTATTGAACCTCAGTTCGATAACACTCGTGGATTTACAGAAGGCTTATCACCAGTCAGAGTTGGAAAAGAACGAGGTGTTATAGATAAAACAGGTAAATATGTTATCAAGCTTTCCAGTAAGATTAAACATATAACATTGATCTTCAGTAATGGATTACTGGCAGTCGCTATAGGTGATGAATGGGGTTTTATAGACAGGGATTTTGATAAAACACATAAATTTGTTATTGAACCTCAATTCGTTTTTGCTTCCCCCTTTACCGACGGATTTGCATTGGTCCAGGTACATGATCCTGAGACGAAGAAAGATCTGTATGGTTTTATAGATAAGGATTTTGCTACAACACATAAATATTTTATCGAACCCCAATTTGATGATATTGATCCCTTTTCATGGTCATTGGAAGGGGTGCTTGCTGTAAAAGTAGACGACAAATGGGGTTTTATAAATAAGGATTTTGCCACAACGCATGAATATGTAATTGCCCCCAGATTCTATAAAGTGTCTCCGTTTTATGAAGGACATGCAAAAGTATTTGAACAGGATGGAACGATGGAACATCTGTATATTAAAAAAATTAATGGAAAATGGATTGTAGCATTAGAGCGACTTTAGTGCAGGCATTTTTTCCCGGTGAGCTTTAATATTGTATTATCCAGATCTTTTATCTCCTGATATCCGATAAACCTTTGAACTTCTTTTCC
>JAPLFT010000289.1 GCA_026390535.1 Pseudomonadota bacterium | reverse complement strand
CGACAAATTTTCCCATGTAAGACACATAGGTAGAATCTATACATTCATTAAGATACTTTTTCTCATTGCCGATAAATCTTGGAGCATGAAGAGGAACAGGGACCTCTGTAGGATATAAGTTCTTTATAAACTCTATGGTCTTTTTATACATTATATATCCCCGATTTATATCCTTTTAAGTTACTGGAATCCTTAAACCACTCTATAGTAGCCTTTAGTCCATTATCCAGACTATATTTTTGTTCCCATTTTGTGAGCTTTTTTATCTTATCATTGCATCCTAGTAATCTTTCTACCTCACTGTTCTTAGGTCTTAATCTTTTTTCTTCTTCAAATATCCTGGCATTTGGATTGATCATAGAGATTATCTTGTTTGCCAGATCGCCTATAGATATTTCTGACTGCGTGGCAATATTTATTTCTTCTCCAGCTGTTTTGTCTGATCTTGCTATTTCTACAAACCCTGCTACAGTGTCTTTAACGAAGGTAAGATCTCTTGTAGGATGTAAAGCTCCCAGTTTTACCTCTTTTGAACCATTCAGTAATTGCGTTATTATAGTCGGTATAACGGCTCTAGCAGATTGTCTTGGTCCATATGTATTAAAAGGTCTTACAATGGTAACAGGCAGATTAAAACTTCTATAAAAAGATTCCGCGATCGTATACTTCTGAAGTGGATGTTATTATTGTCTTTTCAACTCCGTAATCTTTAGCAGCCTGAAGAATATTCAGCGTACCTTTAATATTAGTATCAACATAACTATCAGGAGAATGATAACTATAGGGAATACCTATAAGCGCTGCTAAATGAAAAACAACATCCATCCCTTTAATAGCTTCCCTAACTCCATTAGGGTCCCTTACATCTCCCAAAAATATCTCTATTTTATTCAGTGTATCTTTTGATAATGTGTCCAACCAACCCCAATTATTAAAGGAATTATAATATACAAAAGCTTTAACAGTACACCCCTCCTCTATCAGGCGTTCCACAAGGTGGCTGCCTATGAACCCATCTGAACCGGTTACTAAAACCCTTTTATTCTTTAGTATCATACTTATTAAATCTCCATTTTATATGTCACAAAAATTAAAGATCTTACAACCTTTTTTGATAAGATAAAAATCTTTTACAGCGTTTCTAATGTCCGATTCAACCATATCATCCACAAGATCATGTATCGTACGAGTCGGTTCCCAATTCAAAATCTTTTTTGCTTTTGAAGCATCTCCCATTAAAAAATCGACCTCTGTTGGTCTAATTTGTCATTATGTGTTGCCTCAACAATAACATCTTTAGAACTCCTTAGGATATTCTTCACTATGCCCTTTTCATTTACTCCTTCGCACTTCCATTCAAGCTCCATACCAACCCTTTTAAATGCAAGCTCAATAAATTCCCTTACTGTTCTTGTTTTTCCTGTGGCCATAACATAGTCATCAGGAGTATCGTGTTGTAGTATCTTCCACATACCTTCTACATAATCCTTTGCATGTCCCCAGTCTCTTTTAGAATCAAGATTACCCAAATAGAGTTTTTTCTTCATCCCTAATATTATTGAGGCAATACCCCTTGTTATTTTACGCGTAACAAAGGTTTCTCCTCTTATTGGTGATTCATGATTAAACAAGATACCGTTACAGGCGAAAATATTGTAGGCTTCTCTGTAGTTTATTGTTGTCCAGTATGCATATAGTTTGG
>JAPLFT010000100.1 GCA_026390535.1 Pseudomonadota bacterium | reverse complement strand
TAAGGTTTCCTGATCCCGGTCCTATTTCAACGACGCTGCTATTAGGGCCTATATTGGCCAGAGCAGTTATTTGTTCCGCAATAAGATAATCATTAAGAAAATGCTGTCCCAATGATTTCTTTTTATATGTTGATCTTTCTTTCCTGATAAAATTATCTCCTGGTAGTAGAATAGGCCGATATGCTTGACATTGAATCTGTAAAGCTCTGTGCGTCTTTTTTGTCCTTAACTATAAGTCTTGCGTAATTAGCGATCATAGCGGCATTGTCTGTGCAGTATTTAATCGGAATAGACCAGGCAGTAAATCCTTTTTTTGATGCCCTTTCTAAAAACATTTCTCTTAATCTGTAGTTTGCAGCAACACCACCACCGATCACAATGTCCTTTATTCCAACCTCTTCTGCCACCCCTATAAGTTTATCCACCAATATTTCACAAATTACTTCCTGAAAACCGGCAAGGGCATTCAAGGCTCTGCTATCATTTCTATCGACGTTGCCCTTAATTCCCATATTCCTGAAATAATTTATTACAGATGTTTTAAGCCCACTGAAGCTGAAATCATTCTCTCTTCCCTTGATTACGGGTTTGGGAAATTTTACCGCATTTTTATTTCCCAGTTTTGCAAGATCACTTATTACCTTGCCTCCGGGATATTCCAGTCCTATAAATCTGGCGACCTTGTCAAATACTTCTCCCGCCGCATCGTCCACCGTTGAAGCCAAAATCCTTATTTCATCTACAGAATTGACCAAATATATCGAAGTGTGCCCTCCGGAGACAACAAGACCTGCAAAAGGAAATGACGGGAAACTCCCGCCATTATTGACGTCATTTATCATGACAGATAAAAGATGCGATCTTACATGATCTACCCCGATAAGAGGTATATCTTTAGAAAGGGCAAACGCCTTTGCAAAAGAAAGACCCACAAGAAGACAACCCAAGAGTCCCGGACCATTTGCCACTCCTATATGGGTTATATCCTGAGCTTTTGCTCCTGCTTTTAAAATTGCTTCATTAACGATTGTTTCTATCTTTAATGCATGATCCCGTGAGGCAAGTTCCGGGACTATGCCTCCATACTTATTATGCATTTCTACCTGAGAGAAGACCACATTGGATAAAACATTGCCATCTGCGTCCATCACAGCAGCGGCAGTCTCATCACAGGATGTTTCTATACCCAGAATTAAAAATTTTTTCATAATTTTTTAAGGTTGGATCTTGCTTTTCCGGCCTCTTTTGTTTTAGGGAATCTTGTTATTAAATCTTTATAAAAAACTTCCGCATTGTCCTTTTGATTAAGAGCAACAAATGAATCCGCCTGTAGGAGTATCGCCCTCGGTATGTTTTTTGATTTTGGATATTTATCTATAAAATCCTGCAGAGTAACAATTGCTTCCTGGTTTTTATTCATATCATAATACATAGACCCAAGAAAAAACCTAGCTCTCTCGTCGTACCATTTTGAGGGAATATTAATAATGGATAAATAGTATTTTTCCGCTTCATTAAAATTTTTCTCTTGCTCGAGTTTTTTTGCGGTTTTATATCTTTGATCAAGACTTATACTGCTAAGATCAGTCGTCACCGGCATGGTTGTTATTCCTTTGTCCTCTGTCTGAACTGCAGTTTCTTTGTTTTGCTCGATCTGGTTCTGTCCGGTTATCTCAGGTTGTATCTCTGTCGATATAGATGTGGCCTGCGTCCCTGCTATAGATTGCTCAGTTTTAGTTTGTACGCCGACAATTTGATCCAATCTTTTATTTAACTCATCCATTCTTGTATTAAGATCGTGCTCAAGCTTTTCCAACCTTCCTTTTATTTGTTCCTGTCCCGCCTTAAGTTCCTCAGCAGCCTGTGCAGAATTAGCAACAGTAAGCTCCATATTATTCACAGTATCGGAAGCCGGTTGTCCCTGATTAACACTTCCGGGAGTGACACAAGAAATAAGGATAAAAGAGGAAAAAAACAGTATTATCAGACAAGAAAAAAAATTATTTGCCACAGAAGAGAGCCTCCTCCTCTGCCTGCTCTGCAAGTGATGTCGCTTTTTTAAAGTAATCATCAGAGGAATCTGCTGCATTCTTATCCATGAGCCATCTTTCTCCCATCTTAAGGTTCCTTTCCGCATCATAATAATCTTTTGAGGAACATTTTAAGGTCTGAGCTCCGGCATCATAGGCCGCCTGCAAAGACCTTCTCGCTATGGCCCTATTAACCTTGGGATTAATCGTGCTACACGAAAATAAAAAGAATAAGACAGGAAAAACAAAAAAAAGAGTCTTTCCCATATTATTTGGATGTTATAACAAAATTGGCACGCCTATTTTTTGCCCAGGCAGCCTCGTTCTCTTCTTTAACAATAGGTCTTTCTTTTCCATAACTTATAACACTCAATCTTTCTTTTTTTACGCCAAGTGCCATAATATATTTTTTAACAGTGATGGATCTCTTTTCTCCAAGAGCCAGGTTGTATTCAATAGTGCCGCGACTATCGCAATGACCTTCTATCTGTATAGATATCTTGGGGTTCTTTTTAAGCCATTCGGCGTTAGCCTTCAGTATGATCTTTGCCTCTGCTGTAAGAGTGGATTTATCAAAGTCAAAATTAATGGTCTTAAGGTCCCCTGCCTGACCGGCATCACTTCCCGATATGCCATATCCTATATAAGAAGACTCCGATTTTTCTGTAATTACTTCTTTTTTTGAGCAACTGGCAACTAAAAGCATCCCAATAGCCAATACCAATACCTTTTTCATCATATTACCCTCCTCGTTAAAACACATATATGAACCTTATAGATACAAGAACAACCCATGTCAAGGAAGTATGGATTCCTCTTTAGCCATTCTCATATACATCTTTGCTTCCATATTATCAGGATCAAGCTTTAAAACCTCGTCCCATTCCTCTATAGCATAGCCGATCTCTCCTTCAAGAAAAAGAAGATGACCAAGCTTAACTCTTGTGTCAAAAAACTCAGGACACTTAAGCTTAAGGTTTTTAAGATTTTTTATAGCCTGCTTTCTTTTTCCAAGTCTAGAAAGACATTCTGCCATTTCCACATTTGCATGCTGAGAATACGGATAAAGTTTAATTGCTTTCTCCAGTTCTACATATGCATCTTCGGCTCTGTTATACCTAAGATATAGTTCTCCTATATTTGTGTGTTGATTTGAAAACATAATATTTATATCTTCATCGTCATCCTTTTTATTCTGATCCTGATTAGTCGATGCTTTTTCCAGCATTCCTACAGCCTTTGCATAAAGTGCCGCTCCCTCTTCGTATTTTCCAAGATCATTGTAGACAAGGGATAAATTAATAGCCGTTTCAATATCACCATTATTTATCTCCAGTGCTCTTCTATAATTTTTTACAGCACGGGAAAAAAGGCCCTGTTTGTGATAGATAAAACCGAGCATTGAATACACCCTGTAATCATTATTAAGCTCGGTTATAAGAGGCTGAAGTACTACCTTTGCCTGTTCCAATCTGTTTGTTGCTATTAACTTCTTCGCTTCCTTAAAAACAACGGTAGCATTCTGCATCATTTATAATCCCTTTTGCAGACTTTTAGCTTTTCCCACATACGGGCTATTAGGATATGTAATTATCAGCAAATCTATATAATATTTAGCCTCTTCGGGTTTATCCAGTTTTTTATAACAATTCGCAAGTTCATAGTACATCCTTTCATCAAAGTTTAAATTCGGATATTGTTCAATTACTGTTTTATATCTCTCCGCCGCTGCTTCCCACTTATCGCGCTTTTTGTAAAAATCTCCGATATATATTTCTTTTTCTGCAAGTTTTGTCCTAAGTTCAGTATATCTTTCAACAGCATCTTTTAAATAAACCGAATTAGGATAATGATCCATGACAGCCTTAAATTCGTCTATGGCCTTTTTTGCATAACTTATATCTCTGTCTATAGCCGACGGTAGAGCCGAATAGAAACACATTCCGCTTTGATATGTTGCATAATCCATTCTGGGTTCCTGCGGATGAAGTTCCGCAAAAAGTGAATAAACGCGTTGAGCCTCTATAAAATCGCCTTTTTGAAAATAAGTATCACCTATCTTTAATTCGGCATCCACGGCATATTTACTATATGGAAATTTGTTTTTAACCAGATTGAACTTCTCCAGGGCTTCTATGTACATGGAGTCTTTAAGATATGCCACTCCCCTCAGATAATAAGTTTCTGCCTTATCTGCACCTTCTATTTTTTCAATAGAAGAGCAAGATGACAGGATAAAGAAAATTCCAAATAAAATGGGAAAAAATTTCTGCATCAAAGCATCCTTAAATGAATATTGAATGTTACCCAACTATGAAGGTAACTTCATAGTCCACACCTATATCATCCAGATGCTTCTTAATCAATCTAGAACAATGATCTTCCAGCCAGTTTTTATAGAACTGATTTTGAACGGCTACTTTTATCTTCTTTTCATCACATGAATGGAATTCTACCGGTTTTACCCAGACATTATACGTATGTACATTAAGCTGGCTCTTCAAATAGCCCGTTACACTTTCCCAGGCGTCTTTTGGAGTACTTATTATATTATTGCCGGAGGAATCATCTTGTTTCGTTATTCCCTGAGTCTGAATAGTCTCTTTTTTACTTGGAGATTCCGCTTTTGCTAAAGATTTTTTAGAATCAAGTAACTCGTTGTATCTCCTTATAGTCTTAAAATCGACAATATCCTCAAGCTGGAAAAGGACTCTCCTTAAGTCAAAAAGTTTTTCCGTTCTTGAGTCAGTATTTTCAAGTTCCACTATTAACGTATCTATCTTGTTTATAAGAGGCTCAAGCTCCGGTTTAAATTCTTCTACTATGGCCTCATGCAGGAATGAGATCTTTCTTAGTATTACTGAGTACCTTTCTACTATCTGAAAATAGGATGTCCCGTTTCTTAAGGTTGTTGAGATATTCAAGCTATCCCCCGATCTACATTTTT
>JAPLFT010000341.1 GCA_026390535.1 Pseudomonadota bacterium | reverse complement strand
GCGCGCCCTTGGGATGCCATGATATAAGTCCCGGACCGACTTCATCACTGGTGGAGTATAGATCCAGTTCAACTCCCAGTTTTCTGTGGTCACGCTTTAACGCCTCTTCTCTGGGGTTTATGTATTGAGACAATTCTTCTTTGGTTTCAAACGCAAGTGCATAGATCCTGGTGAGCATCTGATTTTTTTCGTCACCCCTCCAGTATGCGCCCGCGGTTTTATCCAGTTTAAATATATCTACGGGAATATCGCCGGTGTTTTTTACGTGAGGGCCCTTGCACAAGTCAACGAACTCTCCCATTTTATAAAAACTCACCTTGCTTATGCCGTCTTTTTTAAGATCATTTATAAGATCTATCTTGAATTCGTTGCCGAGTTTTTCATAATATTTAATAGCCTCATCAGCAGATAATTCATAATGTTCAAAGGGGATTTTTTTCTGGATGAGTTTTTTCATCCTTTTTTCTATATCTTTAAAATCGGCATCGCTAAAATCCCCGGAAAACTTAAAATCATAATAAAAACCGGTGGAGATAGCAGGACCTATGCCAAGCTTTGTGTCCGGCTTTGTTTCCAGTACTGCCGCGGCCATTATGTGTGATAGCGAATGCCTTACAGTTTCAATATCCATTTTCAGCTTCTCCTTACGGTATTGTTATCATGGATTGCCAAAGACGGCAATCTGCTGTAATCTTTTTAAAAAATATGACCAATAAAAAGAACATCCTTATAATTTCCCCTCACCCTGATGACGACGTAATAGGCATGGGCGGTACTATCGTTGTCAAGGCTCACGAAGGGTGTAATTTTACGATAGTCTACGTTACCAATGGCGGTGGCAGCGTAAAAGAAGGGGCTTACAAGGACTTTTCAAAAGAGGAAATAATAAAGATAAGAAAATTAGAGGCTGAATCAAGTATCCAAATGCTTCTGGATAATCCTCATCAGGTTAAACAGATATTTTTGGATTTTAACAGCTCCGATCTTTTTGAAAATCCCGATCTGTATATAAAAGAGCTCAGCAATATCCTGGGCGCAAAAAAATTCGATGAAATATATATCCCGTATCCGGAGGACAGGCATCCAACCCATAAAGCTGTGGCAAAACTAAGTTTGGAAACTATACGGGCAAAGGATGTTGAGGTGCAGATATTCGCGTACGAAACATGGGATTCTATACCTATAACGGAAGATACCGTTTATGTTGACATCACCCCTTACTACAAAAGAAAACTCTCTGCGGTAAGTTGTCATAAAAGTCAGTGCTCCATAACTCCCTATGATGAGGGGATACTTGCCAAAAACAGATACAATGCGGTTTACCGCGCCATAAATACAAAGAATAAAATGGAATATGCCGAGGTCTTTCTGGCCTTGTGATATGGGATTTTGATCAAGTTTTTTCTTCAAATCTTATGCATGTCTAATTGGTGCTAGTTTTGTTATTCATCGTCGGTATGGCGTATTTGATAGGGCTGGTCGCTCCTTCTACCGAGAGATCGCCCATCCCTTCAAATACAGATCCCCCCATACCGACTTCTTCATACACAAAACTAGCTGATATTTAAACGATTTGAAAAAAAACTTGATCAAAATCCCAATTCATAAGTCCCGACAAAAATCAGACGCTTTTTTGTAAACTATTTTTACATCTTTTTTGACAAAACTTTGGACAGTGTTAAAATTGTAATCAGTATAGTGTCTAAATAAAATACAAAGGAGCACTTGCCATGCTTAACTGGGAAGATTTTGAGAGTCTGCGAGTCATAAAAAAACTTAGGACTATAATCGGGCATTGGTGGAATGCAGAAATTATTTTTGCCGACGAGAACGGCAACGTAAAGAATATGGAAAGAAACAGCATGCCTAATTTTGACAACAAGATATTCAGCATGATAATGAAGAGTCCCCGCGGATTGGACCTTCTGACAAATGTATGCAGAGCGGTCGTATCACAGGCAAAAACTGATAAAAAATTCTATCATACCTGGAGTGATACGGGGCTTTCATGCTTTGTGGTTCCCATATTTCTGGATAACAGTTTTTCAGGAATAGTACTGGCAACATCATTTTTTACGGAAAAAACGTCGGAAAAGGATAAGGAAAAACTCTATAA
>JAPLFT010000295.1 GCA_026390535.1 Pseudomonadota bacterium | reverse complement strand
CTGTGATTAGTAAGGGCACGAATACTAGGATAACAAAAAATAGTTTCACTCGCACTCATAGCGGCGGGATCCCCTTCGTATGCGGCTAAAGCATCTGTGGCAAGCATCCGTTTTATGTCAGGTATGGTTTCTATGAATTTGTCGACAACACCGCTTGCTTTGTTTACACACTTTGTACATCCATGTTTTTGTTTATCACAAAAAAAACAATATCCTCTCAGTACCTGTTCCTTAAGTTTCTTTTCCACGGCATCCAGGGTTGTACCTATATAATGTTTCTGATTTTCCAGAGTCCATTTACTCCCGCCAAAATATCCGGGAAAAAGTATTGAACGCATGAGCCGGATGACCTCATGCAGTTCATCTATGGAGGGCATCCATTCGCTGTATGATTCATTGCTGCACAGTTCATCAATTATATTTATAATATTTTTTGAATTCATCTTTCTCTCTCCAAATGTCCTCTGCTCAAATGATAGACCTTGTTCATATGATCGGCCACTCTTTTATTATGCGTAGCAATCACTATGCTCGTCCCGTTTTCTTTACATATGTCTATTATGCCTGTTATAACATCGTCGGTTAGTTGTTCATCAAGATTTCCCGTAGGTTCATCCATAACAAGAAGATCCGGTACCATTACCATCGCCCTTGCTATAGCAACACGCTGCTGTTCTCCTCCGGAGAGTTGACTTGGAGAATAATTCATTCTGTCCTTAAGTTTTACCTCTTTCAAAAGATATTCAGATCTTCTTGCAGCCTCTTTATATGAAACACCCGCTATAAGGCACGGCAACATAACGTTTTCTCTGACATTAAAATCCTTCAGAAGATAGTGGAACTGAAAAACGAATCCTATATTACTGTTCCTAAGCCTGGACAATCCGTCGTCATTCAAATTACTGATCTCTTTTTGACAAACTTTAACTTTTCCGGAATTAAATTTATCAAGCCCCGTTATACAATTCAGGAAAGTGGTCTTACCGGATCCCGATTCTCCCATTATCGCCGCTGTCTGGTTCTGCCCCAGTTCCATATCTATATTTCTTAAAACCTCAAGGGAGGTTCCGTCTCCCTGTAGATATGATTTATTGAGCTGCTTGACTTCTAATACCATATGCGACCCCCTCTCTTTTAAACCTTATAAATAAATGTACCAATGGAAGTATAGACGCCAAAGACACAAATAAAATTACTATACACAAGACCTGAAAAACATCAAAAGGATGAACATATATAGGTATCTTGGATACAAGATAAACATCCTTGGGGAGTACAACTACGCCCCATCTTTTTACGACCATAACAGATAAAAGCCAGAGCAATAATCCAAAAAGATATCCCGTTATTCCCAGGAACAGCGATTTAAAAAAGAAAACCCTGATGAGCCTTTTCATACTAAGGCCAAGGACCTGGAGTATTGATATTTCCGCCCTCATCTCTCTTATAAGCAGTATAAGCGTCGCTATAATATTGAAAACAGCAACGGCAATAAGAACAGAGAGTATAAATAGAATAACCAGTCTGTCTAATTTTACAGATTCAAACATCCCATAATTTATATCCAACCATGAACGTATGCGAACTCCCGGAGAAAAGGATTCATACAGGTCATCTACGGCTTTACTTAGTTTTACATCCGGTTTTAATTTAATCCTGAGCGAG
>JAPLFT010000326.1 GCA_026390535.1 Pseudomonadota bacterium | reverse complement strand
ATGGCTTATATAGGCAAGCAAAATGAAAAAGCTAACTTAAAAGAATATGATCAATCAAACGAAAATCAGATACAAGAGAATCAAAGATATATACCTGTTATGGAACGCTTGGAAGTGTTTAAGCAGTCCTCCAAAGAATACAAGGAACTTCACAAGCAGTTTAGTTTATTGCTACATAGAGACAATGAACTCCAGTCTGAAGGTATGAGTTTATCTAAGGATTTGTATAAAGTAACGAAAGAAATCATAGAAATCCCTCAATTAGCCCCAGAGGAAACTCGCAAAAAGTTTGAACAATTATTATCACAAATGCCGCCAGAAGTAGCTCAGAAATATCAAGAACTCCTTCGTGTAGCTGAAGATCGGAAAGAAGAGCGTAAGATTCTTGTAGAGTATTCCAATGACTTGCAGACAAGACTGAATCAAATGACACGGGAATCGAAATTTGTGGAAAGACAAATAGGTGAGGTTGATGATGCCATACGTGATCTGTTGCATCAAAATGGATTACCCTTTGACCATGACGAGATAAACGCTGCAATTAAGAAAGAGCAAGAGCATTTTCGGAATCTAAATCGCTAGGTAGTATTTGTAGCATTTCTCCATGATCATACTGAAAGCATACTGACAGGAGGGACGGAAATCGTGAAATTGAGTATAAAGACAAAGCTGATAGCTGGTGGGATAGCTGTAATACTTGCATTGGGTGGCACAGGTGTTTTGATAAATCACTATTATGCTCAAGATTCAACGGAACAAACATCACAAAAGGTTCATTCAGAATTACCAGCCAAATCAGTTTCTATTGATGGGAAGGCTTCTATTAAAAAGATCACTCAGACAAAAACACAGACAGATAATCAAAACTCAAATATTATGGATGTTTCATACAAAACAGAAGCACCTAAGATTGATAGCGACAATAAAAATTCATCAAATGGAATTGAAGAAAAAAAGCCTCTTAGTCGCAAAGAACAGCTTAGAGAAAGAATCCGTCAGATGAACAAAAACCCTGAATTCATAGCACTAAATGATAGGGTAAACATGCTTAGTCATGAAGCTATGAGTTTAAATCCACCAGAAACATTAAGAAAGCAGATATATGAATATAATCAAAATCCCTGGTCTGTATTTGGTTTGACGAAAGAAGAGGCTTCGCAAAGAGAATGGACAAAGGAAAAGATAGAATACATGCGTAAAGTAGGTCGATATCTCGAAAATGAGCAAGATAAATATGAGAAGGCAATACGCGCTAAACTAGAAGAGAGAGATCGGGTATCTAATCAAATGTTGGTTATGATAGGTATGACCGAGGAAGAATGGAATTATGCTCTAGAGGGGAATGAGGTAAGATGAGAATACTATTTCAGTTCTGGTTAAACCTTTGCACAAAGATCACAAAGAAATAAAAAGTAACAAAAAACTTTGTGTTCTTCGTGTCCTTTGTGCCTTCGTGTTTAATTTTTTTACAGTGCCTAAAAGCAAAATAAAGGTATGAAGATGAAA
>JAPLFT010000303.1 GCA_026390535.1 Pseudomonadota bacterium | reverse complement strand
TGGAACCGGTCGGTGAAAAACTTGCTGAACTTATGAACATGGATGTTATTTTTGCACACGACTGTATTGGCGAGGGTGTTTGGGCGATAATAGAGAACATGAGACCCGGTTCGGTCGTATTACTTGAGAATGTACGTTTTTATGCCCAGGAAGAGGCAAACGATAGAACATTTTCCCAGGAACTTTCCAAACTTTGTGATGTATATATAGATGACGCTTTTGGTGCGGTCCACAGGGCACACGCTTCAACAGCAGGTATTGCGGAATTTGTTAAGGATAGGGGAGCAGGGTTTTTACTTGAAAAGGAGATAGAGAACCTTAGCGCAGTCTTGGATCATCCCAAGAAGCCTTTTGTTGCTATACTGGGTGGTGTTAAGGTTTCGGATAAGATAGCCATCGTTGAGAACTTTTCAAAGAATGCAGATACTATGATAATAGGTGGGGCCATGGCCTATACGTTCTTGAAAGCAAAAGGCTTTAACGTCGGTGATTCTCTGGTTGAGAGCGATAAGATAGAGCTTGCAAAAAAAATAATCTCTCGCTTTGAGACCAAAGGTTCAAGGTTGTTATTGCCAGTAGATCACGTTGTGGCGAGTGAAATAAAAGAAGGTGTGAAGTGGGAAATTACAAAAGACGAGAACATACCTGCAGGTAAAAAGGGATTGGACATAGGCCCAAAGACCATAGAGCTTTTTAAGGATGCCTTAAAAGACGCTGCGATGGTCGTTTGGAACGGACCTATGGGTGTTTTTGAGATCAAACCGTTCGATAACGGGACGGTACAGATAGCACACATGCTTGCAGAAAGCAAGGCTCATACCGTCGTTGGTGGAGGGGATTCTGCTTCTGCAGTCAAAAAAGCCGGAGTCATGGATAAGATCACGCACGTATCCACAGGCGGCGGAGCATCAATGGAATTTTTGGAGGGAAAAAAACTGCCTGGTATAGCGGCGTTGGAGTACTAAATGAAGAGAACAAGAAGATCCTTTATCTGCGGGAATTGGAAGATGAACAAGTGTCAGGAAGATACCTATAACTTTGTTCATGATCTTGTGAAAAAAATAAAACAAATACCGAACCTTAAAGAAAGAGAGATAGGAATAGCTCCTGTCTTTACGTCGTTATTTATTGCCGATTCCCTTTTAAAACATTCTGAAATTAGGCTTTGCGCGCAGAATGTTCACTGGGAGGACTCGGGTCAGTTTACCGGCGAGATATCAGCTCCAATGTTAAAAGAATTTGGCGTCAGGTACGTAATAGTAGGTCATTCGGAAAGAAGGAAGTTTTTTGGTGAAACAAATAACGCTGTAAATAAAAGAGTAAAAGCCAGTATAAAAAATCATCTTTCGGTTATTATGTGTGTTGGAGAAACAAAGGAAGAACGAGAAGGCGGACATACTAAGGATATTGTAAAACAACACGTTCTTGAAGGCTTAAATGGTATCGCTCAGGACGATATATTAAAATATCTTGTTATAGCCTACGAGCCTGTATGGGCCATAGGTACTGGACTTAATGCTACAGTGGATCAGGCTGTAGAGGTACATAAATTCATAAGAGAGCTTTTGAATGAGCATTTTGGACAAGGTACTGGAGGTACGGTCAGGATACTTTATGGCGGTAGCGTTAAACCGGAAAACATAGACGGCTTTATGGCTTCAGAAGACATAGACGGAGCCCTTGTAGGTGGCGCGTCTTTGGATATTGACTCTTTTTTGAGGATAGCGAATTTTAGATAGTGGACAAAAGGGGCTTGCCCCTGTTATATACGCACTGGAGGATTTATGAGTACATTGATTATAGTTGTTCATCTTATCACATGCTTTTTCCTGATATTGTTTGTTCTTTTACAGGCAGGAAAGGGAGCAGAGGTTGGGGCTACTTTTGGCGGAATAAGCCAAACATTTTTTGGAACTCAGGGTGGTAACATCCTTACAAAAATAACTACTGTTCTTGCTTTTGTATTTATGGCTACAAGCATAGGTCTTACCGCTTTTCAGCATAAGGAAATGACGGAGAGTGTAATGACGGGTGTTGCTGCGCCAACGACTCAAACTACACCGGCGCAAACGCCGACAACACCGGTACCGACCAAAGCACCTGTGGCACCGGTAAAAAAATAAAAACATAGCTGATGCGATCTTTATTTTTAGCACTGTTTTTCTTTCTTACATTTATAAGTACAGATCTGTATGCGTTGATGGATTACTCCAACTCCGGTGTTTTTTCGTCCACAAAAGCCATCAACGAAATGGTTAAGACTGACAATAATTTCATGTACAGGTTCGATACTGAATCTGTGCTCAAATCAATAGTCGGAGAAATGTCCCTTGCAGGTAGGATATGGGGCCATTACTCGATATCAGCAGAGGTACAGAGTTCTTTAAGAAAGACTTTT
>JAPLFT010000131.1 GCA_026390535.1 Pseudomonadota bacterium | reverse complement strand
CTCAGGATCTAAGTGAGAAGATTTCAATCAGTCTTAAGGATAATTCGAATGCCAAACTTATTGAATATGTAAAAGCATTTGGCCCGTACGTTAATTTTTTCCTCAATAAAGAGAAGTTCTATGGTCTTATTATAAACAACTCTATATCTAAAAAACAAAAGAAAACACCATCTAAAAAACACGGAACAGTCGTTATAGATTATTCCTCTCCCAATATCGCCAAACCAATAGCATTTCATCATATAAGATCCGCCGTGATAGGTAATATCATCGGGAATATATTCGAGCATAATGATTATGAGGTTATCAGGATAAACTATCTTGGTGACTGGGGAACACAATTCGGCAAACTAATAACAGCATTTGAAAACTATGGAGATGACAAAAAGCTTGAACGTGAAGGTATAAAGCACCTACTTGATGTATACGTTCAGTATCACAGGGAAGAGAATGATGAACTGAACTCTACAGCAAAAAAATGGTTCCAGCTTATGGAAGCAGGGGACAAAAAGGCCTTATCATACTGGAAAAAATTTAGGGATATAAGCATCAAGGAATTTGACAGGGTATATAAAAGACTTGGCGTCTCTTTTACAAATATAGAGGGTGAAAGTTTTTACAACGGTAAAACCGAATCGGTAATAAAAGATATAGATAAAAAAATAGGGACCAAGGAAAGCGAGGGAGCTGTCATAGTTGATCTTTCTGCTTTTGATATGCCTCCTGTACTGCTTAAAAAAACAGACGGTACGACTCTGTATGCTACAAGGGATATTGCCGCTGCAATTGATCGATGGAACAGGTTCGCTTTTGTCGAATCTCTTTACGTTGTAGGGAATCAACAGGAACTCCATTTTAAACAGGTTTTTAAGACTCTTGAACTTATGAAGCTCGACTGGTTCTCCAGATGCAAACATGTTCAATTCGGCCTTCTTCATTTTGAGGATGCAAAGATGTCCACAAGAGAAGGCAGAATGATATTTTTAGAGGATGTTCTGGATAAATCCGTAGAACTTGCAAAAAAAGCAATTGATGAAAAAAATCCTGATCTTAAGAACAAGGATGAAATAGCTGAAGCTATAGGTGTGGGAGCCATAATATTTGGCGATATATGCAAAAAACGTATTCAGGATATTACGTTCAAGTGGGAAGACATTCTTAATTTCGATGGAGAAACTGCTCCATATGTTCAGTACACACACGCAAGAGCCTGCAGTATATTGAGCAAGGCCGGTTTTGCATATGAAAAAGATATGACTATTAGCAAAGAATATCTGCCCAGTGATCTGGAGTTCGAACTTGTAAAATTACTCTCGTCCTTTGAAGATAAACTTATAGAAGCACAAAGAGAATATGAGCCGTTTGTTTTGGCAAGATATGTATTGGATCTTTGCCAGGTATTCAACAGATATTATTATCAGGAAAAAATAATAGATATTAAAGATGAAAAACAAAAAGAGGCCAAATTGGCGCTTGTATACAGCGTTAAAGAAAATATAAAAGAATGCCTTTCTATAATGGATATAAAAGCTCCGGAAAGGATGTAACAGAAAGTGAAGATACTCATATTAAGGTTCAGCTCTATGGGTGATATAGCTATGGCAACAGCCTTACCCAGAGTAATAAGAAAAAAATTTCCCGATACACAGTTAGATATGGTTGTTAGAGAGGATTTTAAAGACCTTATAGAGTACAACCCTCATCTGACCAATAAAATATATCTGTCCAGAG
>JAPLFT010000061.1 GCA_026390535.1 Pseudomonadota bacterium | reverse complement strand
TTCCTAACACTTCATCAAAATCATAAAAACTCCTGCGGTGTATGTTTATATACACCTTAGTCATTTTTCTGATTTTTCTTCGTCTTAAAAAAAAATAAGCTGGAAAAATCTAAAGAAAAAATCTGAAGAAAATATTCGTTAAAAAATAATACTAATCTAGATCTATTTTTCTGTGCTTGTATTCCTCAAACGCCGGGATTACCCTTTCGTATTCGTGATGCATCAGCGGGGATGATATTATGAAATCTGCTGTTGCCCTGTTACATGCAACGGGAACATTATAGACTACGGCAAGCCTTAAAAGACTCTTCACATCTACATCATGAGGTTGCACAGACAACGGATCCCAAAAGAATATGAGAAAATCTATATCGCCATTGGCTATCTTTGCGCCCAGTTGCTGATCTCCGCCCAAAGGGCCGGATTTCAACTTGCTGATTTTCAACCCTGTTTTTTCTTCCAGCAATTTTCCGGTCGTACCGGTACTGTATATCTCATAGTTTATGAGAGTTCCCTTGTTGAACTGGGTCCATTCGATAAGATCTTTTTTCATGTTATCATGAGCAACCAGGGCTATTGTTTTAATATTACGTTTTGACATACCTCCTCTATATCATTGCCCTTTATTTACACAACTGTTTATTTTTTTAATAAGCTATGGCAAAACAGATTTTACTTTGATATAGACTTTTTAGGGTTTGGGAAGCGAGGTTTTGATGAACCTTCTTATTGTTAGTGATGATCCTGTCGTAAAAAAGACAATCTCATTATTGCTGGAAGAAGAATATAAGATCATGCATGTCTCCAGCTATGATTCAGTAATAAAGATAATGGGTAAACATAATATAGATGTGATTGCCTTGGACATAGATTACGATGCCGACAAGGATGTTTTTGACGTCCTTAAATATATAAAAATAGTTGATCCCTATATCCCTGTGATAATGCTCGCTACAGAAGGTGATGTTATAAGGGTGATAAAGGCCATAAGACTGGGTGCCAGTGATTACATACTTAAAACAGGCAAAGATTCGGCACAGGCTCTAATGTTAAGTATAAATGTAGCGCTAAAAAACAAGGAAACAGCACATAATGGTAATGGGGTGAATAAATTCGATAAAGAGATATTCCTTAATCACGCTAAGATGAGGGACAATGTATTTTCTCTTAGCTATGAGGAATATGTTCAATATGTGGAAAAATTGGTCCTCGAACATATTGAAGGTGAGGAATCTAACATCAGATCCTCGATGAAAAATTAATTTCAATCTTTTCTTTAAATATCAGTAACATAAAAAATTAAAACAAATACTCTAGACCAAACAACGGAGGTCTAGCAAAGCGATAAGCTTTGCAGACCGAGTTAGAGGCGGCTAAAAAACGTGTAGCAACATGTTTTTTAGAACGCCGTGTCGCAGAGTGTTTGTTTTAACTTTTTATGCTATTGATACTTTATAGGATCAAAGATTATTCAATTACCATGAGCAGGTCACCGCTGTTACAGGTATCACCTACATTCGGGCGGATGTCTTTCATCTTTCCGGATTTTGGAGCCTTTATCCTGTTCTCCATCTTCATAGCCTCAAGCGCCATAAGATTCTGGCCTTCCTGAACTGTTTCACCCACGCTTACGTCTATTGAGGTTATCTTACCGGGCATGGGTGCCATTATGTGTTCTTCTTTTTTCTTTTTAGAGCCGTTGGTGTTTTCTTTTATCTTTATGGGTTTTATCTCTTCTACTTCAACATTGTGATAATCCTTTCCGATCAAAAGCTTTACAAGTTCACCGTCAAAATCATATAAGCCGTTTATCTTGTGTGAATTGTTATCCACCACAATTGAACAGAGAGTGTCCATATTTATATCTATACTGAGCTTTTTGCCGTTGAGTGTTACTTCTTTAAGATTATCAATATCGATGCTGTCGTCAAATTCCACAGTATATTTTTTGTTATTAACTTTTACTGCATATTTTTCCATTATCTCTACCACCCCCTTCTTATTCTCATGGCCTCAGATCTTCCGGCGAGTCCCCATTTATTACTATCGGCCTTATGGGATTTTTTTTGATTAAGAGAATACCCCTTGAGTGATCTGTTCTTTTTATAATATAGGGCCGCAACTATAGCAGCAGCATCAAAATGAACCCCTTCCTTATTGTCGTCTGTAGAGAATGTTTCCAAAAACTTTGTAGTATGTTTTGATTTGAGGAATTCAGGATCCATAATGAGTTTTCTGAAAAAACTGATGGTCGTCTTTACTCCCGAAACCTTCATCTCCGCAAGAGCGACCGACATCTTCTGGATAGCTTCCTCTCTGGTCCTTGCATGGACTATTATCTTTGCAAGCATGGAATCGTAATACGGTGTTATCTCCTGACCTGCTTTTAATGCAGTATCTACTCTTACTCCATGTCCGCCAGGCAGTATAAGGTCAGTTACTACACCTGTAGAGGGCAGAAAATCCATCTCTGAATCTTCTGCGTTTATTCTGCATTCTATGGAATGCCCCTTAACTATAATATCGCTCTGTTTATAAGAGAGCTTTTCACTGGCCGCTATCCGTATCTGCTCTTTTATTATATCTACGCCGGTAACCATCTCTGATACCGGATGTTCCACCTGTATCCTGGCGTTTATCTCCATAAAATAAAAGCGACCCTGTCCATCCATCAGGAATTCCACGGTACCTGCACTCCTGTATTTCATGGCCTTACAAACCTTTATGGCAAGGTTGCCTATCTGTTCACGTTGTTTTGGCCTAAGCACCGGACTAGGGGACTCCTCCAGAAGTTTTTGATGACGACGCTGTATGGTGCAGTCTCTCTCGTATAGATGAATTATTTTTCCATAATTATCCGCCAGTATCTGTACCTCTATGTGTCTGGGATTGTCTATGAATTTTTCTATATATACCTGATCGCTGTTGAATGATGCGCTTGCCTCACGCGAAGCCGACTTTAGAGCCATCTGCAACGATGATTCTTCTGTGACGACCCTCATTCCCTTTCCGCCGCCGCCGTTGACTGCTTTTATTATGACCGGGTATCCTATTATCCTCGCAATCCTCTTTGCACGGCTTAGAGATCGAATGGGTCTGTTTATTCCTTTTACTACGGGGATCCCCGCTTTTTTTGCTATTAATTTTGCACTTATTTTATCGCCCATCTTTGCTATTACGTCTGTAGGCGGACCTATAAAAACTATCTTGTTATCCTTACATGCCTTTGCCAGCAGATAATTTTCTGATAAAAAACCATAACCAGGATGTATTGCTTCAGCACCTGAATCCTTGGCTATCTTTATCAGTTTATCTATATCAAGATACGTATCTTTAGCTTCATCGCCTTCAAGAGGATATGATTCCTCTGCACATGCAACTGGTATAGAGAGTCTGTCGGAGTTGGAATAGGGGATAACCGTCTTTATGCCCATCTCTCCACAGGCCCGTATTATCCTTAAAGCTATCTCTCCCCTGTTTGCTATTAATATCTTTTTGAACATTACTACCTCTTTTTATTACGTTCCCGTCTTTAAGGGGGATAATTCCAGTCTATAGTGGAATATTCCCGTGTTTCTTTGCGGGACGTGTCTGGCGTTTCTGATAGTTTGCCATCAGCCCCCTGTATAGCATCGTCCTTGTTTCATTTGGTTCTATAACATCATCTATATAAGCCAGCTTTGCTGCAATGTATGGATTCAGGAATTTCTGGTTGTAATCATCCACTAATTTTTTAACTGTCTCTTTCTTATTCTCCGATTCCGATATCTCTTTTTTGAATATTATATTACATGCACCTTCCGCTCCCATGACGGCAAGTTCCGCCGTAGGCCATGCAAGATTCATATCGCTGCCGACATGTTTACTGCTCATTACTATATAGGCGCCACCGTAGGCTTTTCTTGTTATGATCGCAAGTTTTGGAACTGTAGCCTCGCTGTAAGCAAATAGCAGTTTTGCCCCATGACGGATTATACCGTTTGTTTCCTGTTCCAATCCCGGTAAAAATCCTGGAACATCGACCAGAGTAATAATAGGAATATTGAAAGAATCGCAGAATCTAATAAATCTTGCCGCTTTTGTTGACGCGTTTATATCAAGAACGCCCGCAAGATGTTCCGGATTGTTAGCGACCATTCCGACCGTATGTCCGCCAAGGCGACCAAAGCCGATTATTATATTCCTTGCGTATGTTTCCTGTATCTCAAAAAATATCCCATTATCCAAAACGCTTTTTATTATGCTAGTCATCGCATAAGGCTGGTTACTGGTAGGTGGTATTATGCTGTCCAGTTCTTTACATTCACGATTTACTGGATCCAGATTTTCTATGAATGGAGGTTCCTCTATATTGTTCTGGGGTAAGTACGACAGTAATTCTTTTATTTTTGCAAAACAATCGTATTCATCTTTTGCTACAAGGTGCGCAACACCGCTCTTTGTGGAATGGACTATGTATCCACCCAGTTCATCAAAGGTTAGATCCTCGTTAGTGACCTCTTTGACGACATTAGGCCCGGTAACGAACATATGGGCGCTCTGGGTCATGATCGTAAAATCTGTTATTGCCGGAGAATAAACCGCTCCACCTGCGCAGGGACCAAAAATTATCGATATCTGGGGTATAACACCGCTTGCTAATGTGTTCCTGTAAAAGATGGAACCATACCCCGCAAGGGACGCAACGCCTTCCTGTATCCTTGCTCCGCCGGAATCATTAAGTCCTATAAAAGGGGCTCCGTTCTGAATGGCAAGGTCCTGAAGACGCGCGATTTTTTGCGCATGCATTTCTCCAAGGCTTCCTCCCATAACGGCAAAATCCTGAGCATAGATGTATATGAGGCGTCCATTTACAGTGCCATAGCCGGTAATTACACCGTCACCATAGGCCTGTTTTTTATCCAGACCAAAGTCCGTAAACCTTGTTGTGGCCCAGGAATTGATCTCTGTAAAAGAACCGTTATCCAGCAGAGTCTCTATACGCTCTCTGGCCGTGAGTCTGCCGGATTTATGTATCTTTTCTACAGCTTTCTTATCAACAGGGTTTTTAGCCTTTATTATGTCACTATTCATCAGTTGCCTCCTATTTTCCGGGGCACTAAACGGCAATGATACTGTCAATATTATTGCCCATACAGAAAACCTTACCATAGAAAAGGGGTAGGATAGTACTTAAAAGCTTAAAATATGGCGCATTGCCCTATAAAAGAATACTTGACGAACCGTGTAAATTTTAAGTTAGATTTGTCCTCTCAGGTGTTGTTCAAGATTATCCCAACACATATCACTTCTTATACCAAAACGGGTTATAGCAAAATCATATTTGGTAGGATCTGTGGGTTCAAATTTTTTAAATCCGTTTGTGATCTCAACTGCTGTTTTCATATCGGCGTTGTTTCTTTTTGTCATACCATAACATTTTCCAAAATAATACATATGTGTATCCAGCGGGACGATGAGTTTTTCTGTGGATATCTTATTCCATCCACCCGGATCTACAACGTCATATCGTACCATCCATCTTAAATACAGATTAAGCCGTTTACATGCACTGCCCATTTCCGGATCAGAAAGTAGAGAACTTTTTTTAATTTTACCCGCGGATTTTATTTTTTGAACGAACTTACTTAAAGCAGATAAGATATTTTCATCCTGGGGACGGCTGGATTCATAAAAAAGATTTTGAAGAGTTTTATATTCAGAGATAATTTCTTTTATACCTGTTAAAAACCCCGACATTTCTTCGTCGGTGGTAAAACGGTGTTTGAATCCCTTTAATCCGAGAGAGATGTCTTTTTTAGAGGTGTCTATAAGGAATTGATGAGGACTTGGGCCTAAAAACTTTAATATAATATTAACGCTCTTTAATATTTGTGCCACTCTTCCATAGGCAAGAGATGATGCAATAAGTCCAACAAGCTCCCTGTCCTCAGGATTCTTATAATTATATAAAAATATAAGCGGGTCCGGGTCCACAAGTTCCCTGCGGTTATATTTTGTATAGATTAAATCCAGTATTTTTTTGTTTATTTGGTTATTCATGTTTTCATTCTTTATTTTACGGACCTTACTGCCAGGAAGCGCAAAGATGCTTAAACTACTGGAGAGAATTGATCCTTGGATACTCCGCAAATGGGACATACCCATGTGTCTGGAATATCCTTAAACTCAGTTCCCGCAGGTATCCCTGCGTCGGGATCACCCTTTGCAGGATCGTATATATATCCGCATACATCGCAAACGTATTTCATCTTAATATAACCTCCGTTATTTATATCTAACCGTGATAGGTTGGGGCGGTCTTTGGTGCTTTGCCCTTCATCTCTTTCTGATAATACTCATAGGTGAGTTTTACACCGTCCTTTATTATCTCTGAGTTGACCACTTCTCCTATAAACAGGGTATGTGTGCTGACATCCTGTATTAACTTTACATCCACTTCCATTACAGAGAGTGTGTGATCAAGTACCAGCGGTACACCGGTAACGCCGACCTTGTAATTAATTCCCTTGAATTTATCAATATCCCGACCGGATTTAAATCCCCACGTCCCTATAAAGGTCATCGGTACATCCTGCTCAAGGACAGATATACCGATCTTCCTGCTCTTTGTTATGTATTCATGAGTAAGGGTCTCTTTATTTACACATATAGCAACACGCGGAGGATCTGATGTAACCTGAAACGCTGTTGTTATTATCTGTCCGTTCTTTTTTTCACCGTCCATGGACGTTATTATATAAACGCCATAGCTGATATCCCAAACGGCTTTTCTAGTACTACTCATCTTTATGTAACTCCTTTAGTTTACGCTGCTCCGCCGGCTATTGGATTTATCGTGCCTGTTGCATCATTAAATATTCTTATGCCGACTTCCTTGTCCAGCATGTATAAGCCATCTTTAGATTCACCGATCCTTTTTAGCTGTTCAAGTATGAGTTTTGCGTTGGCCTCTTCTTCTACCTGTTCTGCCACATACCACTGCAACAGATTATTTGTAGCATAGTCTTTTTCCTGCATAGATATATCTACGATATTGTTTATAAGGCCGGTAACATGCTGCTCGTGTTTATAGATGTTGTC
>JAPLFT010000318.1 GCA_026390535.1 Pseudomonadota bacterium | reverse complement strand
GGCAGACGTGACTTCCTTTAGCCATACATTTGATGCGGATGGCACCTTCTACATCACAGTCAAGGCCGTCGACAAAGTTGGCTTTACTTCTGGTTTGTCGAAAGAGGGCTTTGTTCTAATCGATACTGAAAAACCAGCTTTAGAGATTATCAACCTTACTAACGATCAATACATTACATCAAATACATTCACTTTGGGTGGACTAGGTTCTGACAAGATGGCTGGTCTGGATAAGATTGAGGTCAGGATAGATGGCGGAGAGTGGTACAAAGTAGAAAGTTCAAAAGTGTCAAGTATAAAGTCCTGAATTCTAGTCCGAAACGCAATTTTTAATGAAGACCTCATAAGGAGTCAGGTAATTTAGTCTTTTTCTTGGTCTGGTGTTCAAGCGCCTTTCTGCCCTGTCTACATCCTCTTGTGTCACCGTATCAAAACGTGTGCCCTTTGGGAAGTATTGTCGCAGGAGTCCATTGGTGTTTTCATTGGTTCCTCTTTCCCAGGAATGATAGGGATTTGCAAAGTAAACGGTTACTTTTAATTGTTGTTCAATCAATTCAAATTCACTTGTTTCCGGACCATTATCATAGGTGATTGAAAGTCGTTTTTTCTTTGGTACTTTCTTAAACTTTTTCACAGCTGCATCCTTGAAAGTAGCACCATTGTTCTGCTCTAATTTGCTCCCTAATAGGTACCCGCTTTTTCTCTCAACATGGGTTGCTATTGCTCCGGAATTATCCTTACCGTGGACCGTGTCGCCCTCCCAGTCGCCAATTCGTTCTCGGTTGTTGATTGTCTCAGGTCTTTGGTCTATTCGTCTCTTTTTTGACAATTCACGCTCAGCCTCACGCTTTTTGGTTCCATATCTTCTTCTGTATTTGCTCTTCTTGTATCGTAAATACTTAGTTAACTCTTTACCAACATCATAAATATATTGATAGATAGATTCTCGGCATATGATTCCTTTTCCGTAATCCTTTGCCAATCTGCCCGCTATTTGATCAGGGCTCCAATCCTTTTTTAACCCTGTCTCAATATACTTTTTAAGCCAAATATTATTCTCAATTTTCCGGAAATGTTGATTGGCTAAAAGCCGTCTTCGGTCCGTGTTTTCTTGGGCAATTCTAACGTTGTAACCGGACTTATTGCCACTCGGGTTTCTTTTAATTTCTCTGCAAATTGCAGATGGATCCTTACCTAATTGTTCAGCAATTTCTTTTTGTTTTAAGCCAGCTCTTTTCAGAGAGGCTAGACGGATTCTGTCATCATGTGTAAGATGAGATCGAGACATCTTAGTCCCTTCTTTGGGTTATTTAATTAGTGTGGTAACTAACTAATATACCTGATTAGGCCTTTGATGTCTCATTTTATTAAATTGCTATTTGGATTGGAATTTAAGGGCGGTGAGTTTTAGCTAAAAAGTTATTGTTATCAAGATATTACTTTTTATCTCGAGGAGATTTCCAAATAAAATATAAAAATAAATCCATAATAAAAAGACTAGTATGAGACTAATCATTCTATGGCGGAGGATGCTGGAAATAATTACTTAAATATTTGTTGTAGATAAAGAAAAGCGGATAACCATATAGGTTATCCGCCTGTTTTGCACTCATCCGCAACTGAGCAGAATTATAAAGCCGATACAAGCTGATGCGAAGGCTATAATCATCATAATATAGGCTAGAGACTGCTCACTGCTTATGCCTCTGCGTTTCTCGATCTCTGCTCGCAGAATCTCCGCGTTATCCTCTTCCTCGGTTCGCTTGATGCGCTTCATTCGTTCTTGGCGAAGAACTTCGGTCGCCTTATCCGCTTTAATAACTGCAGCGACTGATCCGATGATAA
>JAPLFT010000116.1 GCA_026390535.1 Pseudomonadota bacterium | reverse complement strand
AATTATACCCTTCATTGACGTCTCTGAAGCCTTTTTCATTATCGCGTTTACTTCTTCTTTTGTCGTGGATTTTTCCACATTAACACAAAGGTCAATAACAGAAACGTTAGGAGTCGGCACTCTCATCGAATAGCCGTCCATCTTTCCTTTCATTTCGGGAATTACCAATCCAAGAGCTTTTGCGGCGCCGGTCGTTGTTGGTATCATAGATAACGCTGCTGCCCTTGCACGTCTTAGGTCCGAATGCGGAAAGTCCAGTATCTTTTGATCGTTCGTATATGAGTGTATTGTCGTCATAAACCCGCTTTTTATCTTTAAAGCGTCATGAAGCACCTTTGTAACAGGAGCGAGGCAATTCGTTGTACAGCTTGCATTTGAGATTATCTGGTGTTTTGAGGGATCATATGTTTCGTGATTAACGCCAATTACCACAGTCACATCTGCATCCTTTAACGGAGCTGAATAGATAACTTTTTTTGCACCGCTGTTTATATGGTTCATAACGGCAGCCTTGTCCTTAAATTTACCTGTAGACTCAATCACAATATCCACACCCAATTGTTTCCATGGAAGCTTGCTTGGATCCTTTTCAGCCAGTACTTTGACTGTTCTGCCGCCTATCTTGATAGCACCGTCCATAGCAACTACGTCCTTGTCATATGTCCCATGAACAGAATCATATTTTAAAAGGTGCGCAAGAGTTGGCGCATCTGTAAGATCATTTATAGCAACGATCTCTATATCTTTGCTCTCCATTAAAAATCTTGTCGTTATCCTTCCGATCCTTCCAAATCCATTTATAGCCAATTTTATAGACATATAACACCTCCGTAATTTGTCTGATAAGAAAAACATGGCTACAGTTCTAAGTCAAGCTACATAAGTATTGGTATTTACACCTTACCCAACTGGTGCTAATTAGCCCATGGTATGAAATTATTTGCCACATTACCGGGCGAACTTTTGAGCCTCATGAGAAGCTTGGGAGAAGCCGCAGACAGCATGAATGCCAAGGCATACATCATAGGGGCATATCCACGTTCTATCCTTGTAAAAGAGGACTGTTCGGACCTTGAAATAACCGTGACCGGTGATTGTCAAAAGATGGTCGATTATTTCGTAAAAAATTATGCATTAATAAAAAGCAAAAAAGTTTATTCAGAAGGAAGATATACTTTTGTTCCATCTCCATACAACGATGGTGATTTCCTAAGAATAGCACCGGCAAGAAAGGACGAAAAAGGCGGTGTGGGAGATATATATAGTGAAACCTTGTCGAGAGGTTTTTCCATTGACGCGCTGACCATATCTCTTTCCAAAAATGATTTTGGAACTGTTATAGACCCTGTAGGAGCAGCGGATGATATAAAGATAAAGAGCTTAAGGATACTGCACAGGGATGTTTTTGAACAGGAGCCACGATTTATATTCAAGGCTTTTTATTATATTTCAAGATACGGATTATCCTGGGATCATATGACTGAAAATCTGTGGAGAAAGGCCCTAAAGAACGGCGTTCATCTAAAACTTAGTTCCAAAGAAATAGATACGGAAATTAAATTAATTAAGAAAGAAAAAAATGGAAAAGATGTGCTAAAGCTGTTAGAAGAGTACAACGTTTAGGGGGCAGCATTGGAAGAAACAATAAAAAAAGTAGCCTTGTTCGCACTTCCATTTTTATTCAGCCTCTGTTTTCATGAATATGCGCATGCGTGGGTGGCAAACAAACTGGGTGACCCTACGGCAAAATATAACGGCAGATTAACACTAAATCCCCTTGCTCATATCGATTGGCTTTGGACAGTTATAATTCCCACGATAACTTTGATAGTAGGTGGAATATACTTTGGTTCCGCCAAGCCGGTCCCCATCGATTCGAGAAATTTCAAGAATCCTGAAAAAGGAATGGCTGCTGTTGCCGTCGCCGGCCCCTTTTCAAATATAATATTGGGGTTTTTGTTCGCTATATTACTTGTGTCCTTTACGCTCTTTTTCAATAAATCCGAGAACTTTTTTAGTCCTGTATCTGATATGCTTCAGGCAGGTATACTCATAAACTTCTTTCTGGCTTTCTTTAATCTGATACCGCTTCCGCCCCTTGACGGGTCAAGGATACTGACCATGTTCCTTCCTTATAGAAAGGCGGCCTACCTTGATATGTTTGCCCCGTATAGCTTTATCCTGATACTGCTCCTGTGGCAGGTTGGCATCCTAAATTATATTATTGCGACCCCTGCCCTACTTTTATATAAATTATCTATAACTTTAAGTTATAATATACTTACGGGGTTTATGTAGTGGAAGACTTAAAACTATCAGTAAAACTTGAGGCGTTCGAAGGCCCTCTGGAGCTCTTGCTTCACCTGATCAGGAAAAATGAAGTTAATATCTACGATATTCCCATCGCTGATATAACCAAAGAATACATTCAGGCCATAGCAGTTATGAGGGAGATGAACCTTGATATAGCCGGCGAATTTCTTGTAATGGCAGCAACGTTGATATACATAAAATCGAGGATGCTCCTTCCTGTTTACAAGGATGAGGATGAAGATAACAGCGATATATTTAAAGAGGATCCAAGAGAAGAACTTGTAAGACTGCTGCTTGAGTATCAAAAATATCAGGATGCCGGAAAGACCCTTGGACAGAGAGAAATTCTCGGAAGAGACACATTCAAGCACTCAAGACAGATAGTTTCAAAAGAGGATAGACCTCTAAAGAACATGGAGATATTCCAGCTTATAACCGCATATCAGAGCATCATAAACAGGTACCAGGATCAATTCTCTATTCACGACGTTGATATGCCGGGAAAAAGCTTGCAGGATAAGATCATCGAACTGATAGATAGATATCCGGAGGGATTCCTTAATATCACTCTTGATGAGTTATTGCTTGCTCCTATAACAAGGAACGAGGTTGTCATAACTTTCCTCTGTATGCTTGAACTCGCAAAGCTGGGTTACCTTAAGATAATACAGAATAATAACGTCGGTGATATACTTATCACCACCGTAAGACCACTTTCTTTCATAGATACGAACCTTATAAGCAGAGATGACTTATTTAAAGAAGCGAGGTAAACTTTTAAATCATGGAAACCAATAGAATAAAGAGTATTATTGAATCCATACTATTCGTCGCTGAAAAACCTGTGACAGTTGATAAACTCTATGAGGTCTTTGATAAGGAAGTTGAAAAAGACATCATAACATCAACACTTGAAGAGATGAAAACAGTATATGACAGCGAACAGAACAATGGGATAAAACTGGAGATGGCCGCAAGTGGTTGGCAGCTTAGAACCAAAGAAGATAATCAGGCATGGATCAAAAATATGGAGAACATAAAACCGATACGCATATCCACGTCAGCATTAGAGACACTCGCTATAATCGCCTATAAGCAACCCATAAATAAGGCAGAGATTGACAAGATACGCGGAGTAGATTCAACACATCTTTTTAAAACACTGCTTGAAAGAAATCTTATAAGGATATCAGGGCGTTCCGAACTTCCGGGTAAACCCCTGCTCTATACGACCACTCCGGAGTTCTTGGAAATATTCGGGCTAAATGATTTAAATGAACTTCCCTCCATAAATGAGATACAGGAACTTGCATCCAAGGGTTTTGGCGACACCGGAGATTACAAACAAGAATTGAATCAGTCGTTGAGATTGATAGTAGAAGAAAAAACCGACATAGAGATAACAGAGGATGTAAATACAGCGGAAATAGACGAGACACTTGATAAGATGACGGAGATAGGAAAAGAATTGAGAGTTGATATCGATCTGGTCCAGGAAAAGGTCGACATTATATTCGAGGAAGCGTGCAGAAAATATGCCACACAGAGACAGGAAATTTACAAAACTACAGAAGGCCAATAAAAGTAACGGTATAGGTCGCGGCCAAAAAGACGAAGTGCTGGCCACCCAGGACAGGCTCCAAAAGATAATTGCATCTACCGGTCTATGTTCAAGACGAGCAGCCGAACAGATGATACTGGAAGGACGAGTGATCCTGAACGGTAAACGTGTAATTAAACTTGGCGTTAAGGCGGACCCATTCAGTGACGAAATAAAAGTAGACCACAAAGTTATAAGAGTTCCTTACAATAAAAAACATGTTTACTATGTCCTGAATAAACCAAGCGGATATATAACATCTCTTTCGGACCCTTTTGAAAGGCCAATAGTAATGGATCTTTTCCCAAGGGACATGAAGAGGCTTATCCCTGTTGGACGACTGGATTATAACACAGAAGGGATCCTGCTCTTTACGGACGATGGCGAATTGGTACACAGACTTACACATCCAAAATACGGTGTAAGAAGACGCTATCTTGTAAGGACCAAAGGAATAATACCAAGGGAAAAATTAGAAAAAGTCGGCACGAACGGGATTTTTGTAGAGGGTGTAAAGCTAAAAGATATAGTGATCGATGATATAAGATACTCAGGCTCTGCAACGTGGTTTCAGATAGAAATTGGTGAAGGCAAGAACAGGGAAATAAGAAAAATAGTCCTTGCTCTCGACGCAGAAGTCTCAAGATTAAAAAGGATAGCCTACGGTGTTGTGTATAACAGAATACCGCCAAAGGGGAGTTTCAGACCCCTGACCTCGGAAGAGATTTATGATCTCTACAAAATGGTCGGACTGGAGAGGCCTGAATCAAGATGAACACATGGAACAATTATTGGCTGAGAGCAGCGATTATAATTGTAATATTCATGAATCTTCTTGTAACAACAGCGGCGACTGTTATTGCTTATAAAAGGATAAACACCAACATTTCACCTATTGTGTATCTGCTTTGGGCTTCCTATTTTTTTGTTATGCTCACTATAATAATCACCCATAAAAAGGATAACATGCATAAGGCCATCCTGAACTGCATGTTTCTAGTGCTTCTGGGGATACCTATTGCCGGACTCAGCATGCCGATAAGTTTACTGATACATGGATTTATGCCTGTGGCCATAAGAGGGAATCTCTACATACTCATAAGCCTTGTTATATTATTCTACCTGTTCATAAGACACGAGAGATACTCCATATTAGACGCTGTCACAAAGCTGGCCGGATATACCGGAGAAATAACCACACTCAAACGCAAGTCCAGTTTTGCAAAATATTTAATGTTTGAGGTGTCACTTTTTTTAGTTACAGTTGTAGTGGCTCATTTTTATCTGAGCTGAAAAAATTAAACGGAAACATAAATATGAAATGGAAACTATATAAGGATAAAACACAGCGGGTGCTTCAATCAACAGATACTTCTCTTTATGAAATACTCCCCACCGGTGTTGTATTCCCAAATAATGCACAGGAAGTTTATGAGATATTACGCTCTGTTATAAACTCAAACCTTAAATCAAAAGATAAGATAACGATACATCCAAAAGGTGCCGGTACAGCCACAGCCGGGCAAAGTCTTGGAAAAGGGATCATCATAAACTTTACACGCCATATGAACCATATAGTAAAGATGGAAAATAACTATGTCGATGTTGAACCTGGCATAATACTGGGAAAATTGAACAGA
>JAPLFT010000074.1 GCA_026390535.1 Pseudomonadota bacterium | reverse complement strand
GTAGTTATTATGAGGTCAGGGTTACATTTAATTATTAATTCTAAGTTTGGTTTATGATACAGGCCAAGGCTCTGAACATTCTTGTTCAATTTTATCTCGTCAAATGGTCCTGCGGCACAGGCGATCTTATCCTCCAAGCCGATATCTATGAGTGTTTTTACAATAGCCGGACTTAATGCGGCTATCCTTTTGGGTACCACGTCGGAATTACCAGTGTGTGCGATATCAGATGATTGAGCATAGCTGGGATTATAAGAACAAAGAACAAGGCTTACAATTATTAAAACATTCATATTAATGTGCCTGTTCCCTATTATCCAATTTCCCATCTTTGTACAGGACAAGTGAACCCGTCATTAGCAAAAGTCCTATCAAAAAATTACCGTGATAATTTGCCAAAAGTCCCAGTCTTTCTCCGATTATGGCCTGTACCAGTATGTTTACTACAAGAATGCGAGCTGCATAAAAATAGAGAGCCCATCCTCTTAATTCCATGTTTATTAACTTTATGTTCAGGAACAACAGGGGCAGGCAGAGTATTATCTGATATTCCTTCCAGGATACCGGAGCGGCTGTAAGCATCAGTATTATTACCAGCGATAAAGTTGTAATAATGTTCTTAACTCTGGAGCTATACAGTATCAAAAGTAATATAGCTGTATTTATACATGCGCTTATTAGTTTGACGACCATAGTGTTGCCACTGAACCATCTTGAGAACTGCGCTATTGGTGACTGATTAGTGTATTTATAGAAAGGAAAATGTGCCGTATCGGACAGTATCAGTATCCATCTTTTTAGAAGCTCAGTATATTGGGAAAATCCAAAATATATAAATGGCAGTATCATAAGAGCGGCAAACATAGCGATCAATATAAAACATTTTTTGTATTCTCTGATGGCAAAGTAAAAAACAACCAAAGCCATGGGTGTAAGTTTTATTGAGGAGATAAGTGCAATCAGGAATAATCCCAGATATTTTATCCTTTCACGATCTGCATAAAGGCCTAAATATACTCCGCTCATTACCATTCCAAATACTACTGCATTTATGTTTGCCTGTTGTGCGTTTAAAGAAACAACATCCAGCAGGAACAAGAGTGTTAAAAATCTATGAGAAAATTTTATTTTTATATCGCTCTTTTCCAGTATCTTTTCACAGGATATCCATCCAATTATAAATAGCGTTGAATTGATAAGACACCAAAAGAACAGAGATGCTTTGTATCCAAGCAGAGAAAGTGGAACGAACAAAACAGCAAACAGCGGGCTATACTTATAAGTGAGAATCCCGTCCCTTGAAATGTTATAGAGGTCGAAATTACCTTCCAGTATCCTTTTTCCGGCAAAATAGAAGACCCTGTAGTCTGTTCCAACCTTCATTGTCTTGATTATTGATACTGCGATCAGCGCGATGAAGAGGATATAAAAAAGGTATTCAAATACCAGTTCGAAGTTTAAATCCTTTATTCTATTTTTAAACATGATTTGTTTTTTTGTAGTTTTTGATCAAGAGACCCAGGGCTATAATAAATATTATTAAAGATATAAACTGAGACGTAGACATATATGGAGTGAATAGATCTCCTCTGAAGTCATCCCTGAATATTTCTACAAAACTTCGTCCAACGGCATAAAGCATCAAATACCAATATGTGAGTTCACCGTTAAATTTTTTGTGTTTGAAACGCCAGTTAAGAATAAGAAAAATAGAGAAATTAACTATCATCAAATAAATCTGTGTGGGATGAAGAGGGATCTCTGAGGGAGTTAATCCCCCGTTGGCCCCTTCCGGAAATGTGATCCCCCACGGCATATTTGTAGCACAACCAAAACAACATCCCTGAAGCAAACAAGCCATTCTGCCCAACGCTGTACCTATTGCCACAGAAGGTGCAAGAAGATCTGTTATATTCAGAAAACTTATTTTTTTCCTCTTTGCGTATATATATATAAAGATTAACGGGAAAAGCATTCCGCCGTAGAGAACATAACCGCCTTTCCAGAAGGAAAAAATATCCCATGGGTGTTGCAGATAATACTGGGGCGATTCAAATATAACGTGGAATAATCTGGCGCCCATGTAACATGTGGCGACAACTATTATGCTTACGTCCAGCATATAGACGGTTGGGAATCCGGATTTTTTTGAATATCTGTAAAAAAAGTAAATTCCCAGCAATATACCCAAAGATATAAGTGTGTAATATGATGGAATGTAAAAGGAACCGATCTGGAAAAGGATTGGTTTCATGCTTTCTTTGAAGCCCCCTTATTAGATAACATCTCAATAAGTAATAATCCTACACCTATGGTTATTGAAATATCCGCCACGTTAAAAGACGGCCAGTAATAGGTAGACGTTATTTTGAACTGAAGGAAATCAATTACAAAGCCGTACGTTATCCTACTTACAAAATTCCCCATTGCACCGCCCATAACAAAAGAAAAAGCCAGAATTTGAAGTACATTTTCTTTTCCTTTTTTCATGGCATTTTTGAGGAGATAGAAAACAAGGACCATCGCAGCAAAGGGGATGATCAAAAAGAAAGGTTTTCTAAACCACACGGGTGCATCGTTTAGAAAAGAAAAAGCAGAACCGTTATTCTTAGCGTAAACGACGGAAAAAAAATCCCCTATTATCTGTCTTGTCTCGTACGGGAACATATCGGAGTAGATCATGTATTTTGTTATCTGATCCAGTATTACCACTACTACGATTATTAATACGGAAAGCAGGATTAACTTATTGCGTTTTTGCATCTTTCGCAAAGCTCCTCATGTTCTTTTATTTTTCCGACCTCTTCTCTGTACTGCCAGCATCTTGCACATTTGTTAAATGAAGATTTATTTACCACTATAGAAAGTTCGCTTCCTCTGTTTACCGTTATGTTCGACACAATGAATAAAGACACAAGGTCTATATTCTTATCGAGCACTATGTTGTATAGCTCTTCAGGTAACGTAAGTTTGACATCGGCATCAAGACTGTGACCTATTATTTTGTCTCTTCTCTTTTCTTCAAGAACTTTTGAAACTTCTTCTCTTAACGCCAGTATCTTTGCCCATTTTAATGCAATTGCCTCATCAAGCTGGTCCTTATTTAAAGTCGGCATCTTAGAAAGATGTATGCTTTGCTCATCCTTATAAGGAATGGATTGCCAGGCCTCTTCTGTCGTAAAAGGCAGGATCGGGGCAAATAATTTCAACATATGATCCAGCGCAGTATAGATAACGGTCTGTATGCAGCGCCTTTCATGTGAGTTTTTCTTATTTACATAGAGAACATCTTTTGAGACATCCAGATAGAGAGAACTTAATTCCACCACGCAGAAATTATGTATCAGATGGAATATTTTGTAGAACTCAAAATTATCATACGCCTCTCTTACATCCTTTACGAGCATGTTAATTTTGTGCATCATCCATTTATCTATTTCACGCAGGTCCTTATATGCGATCATGTTATGCACCGGATCAAAATCAAATATATTCCCGAGTATGAACTTGTACGTGTTCCTTATACGCCTATAAGCTTCCGTTACCCTGCCGTATGATTCTTCGGAATAAGAAATATCCTCCGCAAAATTCTCATAACTTACCCACAGTCTCAATATATCTGCGCCTGTTTTCTTTATAAGATCCATCGGATCAACTACGTTACCAGAGGATTTTGACATCTTATATCCGTTCTTATCTACTATAAACCCATGTGTTACGACCTGTTTATACGGCGCTTTTTTTCTTGTAAGTACAGATTCAAGAAGCGAGGTATGGAACCACCCCCTGTGTTGATCGCTACCCTCAAGGTATAGATCAACGGGGAATCCGAGTCGTTTATTATTTTCGCATACGACAGCGTAACTTATACCTGAATCAAACCATACATCCAGAATGTCTCTGCCTTTTTTGAAATCCTCTGACTTACACTTTGAGCATTTCGTACCCTTGGGCAAAAAGTCATGTACGTCCTTTGAATGCCATATTTCTATACCATGCTCAGCAACCATGTCGGCTACTTTATTTATCAGTTTGGGATCCAATATAGTTTCTCCGCATTCATTACATTGGAATGAAACTATCGGCACACCCCATATCCTTTGTCTGGATATACACCAGTCAGGCCGATTCTCGACCATACTGTAGATCCGTTTCATTCCCTTATCTGGAGTCCATTTTACTTTTTCTATTTCGGCAAGTGCCTTTGTCCTTAACCCTGTTTTTTCCATGGATATGAACCACTGAGGCGTTGCCCTGAATATGATAGGATTCTTGCATCGCCAGCAATGAGGATATGAATGAGTCACTGTGGAGGTGTGAATTAATGCTCCAATTTCTTTAAGATTATTTATGATAACTGCGTTTGCATCCTTGGTCTTCATTCCGCCGACAAGAAGAACGTCCTTATAAAAAACCCCATGGTCGTCAACCGGATTGTAGATTTCCAGTCCGTATTTTTTCCCGACTACATAATCCTCAACTCCGTGTCCCGGTGCTGTGTGTACGCATCCTGTCCCGGATTCAAGCGTTACATGATCTCCAAGTATGATCTTTGATTTTTTATTTAAAAATGGATGCTGACATTCAAAATTTTCAAAAAAAGAACCTTTATGAGCCGTCAGATTGGAAAAATTATCCGTTACTTCTCCCACCGTTTTTGTGAAATTTTCAAAAAGATCCTCTGCGACTATCCATATCTCATTTTTTGTTTTGTATTTATATGCTCCGTAATTATATTCCGGGTTCAAAGCAATAGCCAAATTTGCCGGTAATGTCCAAGGTGTTGTGGTCCATATTACGATGAAAAGATCGGATTTTTCTGCGCTCAATCCAAGTTTTTGTTTTAATTTGTCGTCGGCTCTGAATTTTACGAATATTGATTCAGACCTGTGATCCGCGTATTCCACTTCTGCCTCTGCAAGTGCGGTAACACAGTTTGCACACCAGTAAACGGGTTTATCCGCCCTATACACAGCGCCGGTCTCCACAATCTTTGCAAATTCCCTGACTATCTGGGATTCATAATCCATGTTCATTGTAAGATATGGTTTATCCCATTCACCATATACGCCAAGGCGTTTAAATGTCTCTCTCTGCTTGTCTATAAATTCCTTTGCGTACTCTCTGCATCTTGAAATTATCTCTTCGGGTTTGTTCGATTTCCCAAATTTTTTCTCCACCTGGAGTTCTATCGGTAATCCGTGACAATCCCACCCCGGGATATAAGGGGAATAAAAGCCGGACATGTTTTTATATCTTACAACCATATCCTTAAGTATTTTGTTTAAGGCTGTACCCATGTGGATGTTCCCGTTAGCATACGGAGGTCCATCATGGAGTATATATTTGGGGTTATTCTTATTTGCCTCTATGGCTTTTTCATATATCTTAGCGTCCTGCCACTTTTTAAGTTGCTCGGGCTCTTTCTCAGGGAGATTCCCCTTCATGGGAAAACTTGTTTCCGGTAGATTTAATGTGCTTTTATAATCTTTAGTCTCTGACATAGAACTCCTCATAAATCATTGTTAATGACACTATGCTAACACAGTTTTTCCTTATGTAACAGGGTCTTTCAGGGACTAGATATCGAAAACCATATTCCTCAGTGAATTCTCGGCGTAGTTATAAAAGATATCGTTATAGGACGTTGTGTCATAGACCTGGAAGACCGCCTTTGAACCCTTTGTAAGGTGTCCGAATTCCTTTTCCAGCCTCAATGCCTTGGCTCCGCCGTAGCATCCTGCGGCTATGGCCTGTGATACGGATATCTTGGCCTGCGTTATGGCTATGGTGAGTATCATCTGCATATTCAGGCTGGCATTTGACCCCGGGTTAAAATCCGAGGCTATGGCAAGACATGCACCTGCATCTATAAGTCTTTTTGCCGGGGCAAAAGGAAGGCACAAATTAAACGATGTGCCGGGTAAAATCGTTGCCACTGTGTTTGATCCTGCCAGAGCATCAATGCCCTTATTTGATATAAAAACAAGATGATCCGCACTTGCAGCTCCTAATTCCACAGCCAATGCCGCAGCTTCCTTATTTGTAAATTCATCGGCATGGACCTTTGATATCAGTCCGTGCTTTTTCCCTTCAACAAGTATGGCTCGTGCTTCTTCTCTTGTATAATAACCATCCTCAAGGAAGACATCACAGAATACAGCGAGTTTTTTTTCTGCCACTATGGGGACCAGTTTTTTTATAATTACGTCTATAAAATCTTTTCTTCTCTTATCCTTATTGCCACTACCCGGAGGTGTATCATGAGCTCCTAAAAATGTTGGGATAATAAACGGATAATCTTTTTTTGCCTTCGCTATGGCCTCAAGCTGTTTTATCTCTGTTTCAATATCCAGCCCATAACCGCTCTTTGCCTCTATAACGGCAACACCGAATTTATTTAATCGCTTAATATTTTTTATGGTTTTTTTATATAAATCATCAAGCGTGGCTTTTCTTGTATCGTTGACAGTGGATATTATTCCACCGCCGGCCTTTGCGATTTCAAGGTATGTTTTGCATTCCGAGCGCATCTCAAATTCATTTGCCCTTGAGC
>JAPLFT010000345.1 GCA_026390535.1 Pseudomonadota bacterium | reverse complement strand
ACGACGGACTGGAGACTCGCGGTTATGGGATGTCATCGGTAAGGTTCATCTGCGGTACCCAGGATATTCACAGAACACTCGAAAAAGTGGTAACTGAATTCCTTGGAACGGAAGATACAATATTATTCCCATCATGTATGGATGCCAACGCCGGTGTTTTTGAGGCCATATTAAATGAAGACGACATAATGATATCCGACCGTTTGGTCCACGCCTCTATAGTGGATGGAATGCGCCTTTGTAAAGCACAGACAGACACATTCAAGCATTCCAATATGGAACATCTTGAAAGCAAATTGCAATTACACGCGGATAAAAAACAAAAACTGATAATCACCGACGGTGTTTTCTCCATGGATGGAGACACTGCTCAGATGGATAAGATAGTGGAACTCGGAGAAAAATATAATGCGATGGTATTCTCCGATGAATCACACTCATCCGGTTTTATAGGTAAAAAAGGACGCGGAGTACATGAAAAATGCGGAGTCCTTGGAAAAATGGACATCATAACGACCACATTCGGTAAGGGTCTTGGAGGAGCATCCGGCGGATGCGTTTCAGGCAGAAAGGAACTTGTTGAACTGTGTCGTCAAAAGGCCCGTCCATATTTATTCTCAAACGCAATGGCCCCTGTCATAGTTGCCGGTGTATTGAAGGTATTTGAGATACTGTCCAAGAGCACAGAACGTCGTGATAAACTTGAAAAGAACGCGGCATACTGGAGAAAGGGATTAACGGAAGCGGGATTCGTATTAAAGGAAGGAGATACACCTATCGTTCCTGTTATGCTTTTCAACGCCAAACTAGCTCAAGACATTTCAAGGGATCTGTTCACAGAAGGCGTATATGCAATAGGATTTTTCTTCCCTGTAGTACCTCAGGGTCAGGCAAGAATAAGAACCCAGCTATCCGCTGCGCATGAAATCCATCATCTAGATAAAGCACTGGATGCATTTAAAAAAGTCGGGAAAAAATATAATATCCTGGGCAAGACAAAAGAAGAGATCATAGCAATGTACGGAAATTAATATCCCTAAAATATTGTCGCCCAATTTCTGTAATGAAATTGGGCGACTTTTTTATCAAAAAAAATAAAACTATTTAATCACGCCGTGTTTTTTGCCGACCTTTATAAAAGCGGCCAGGGCTTTTTCCAGGTCCGCCTTTTCAAGTGAAGCGGATATCTGCGTACGTATCCTCGCACAACTTCTTGCCACTACCGGATAACAGAAACCGATGGCAAATACACCCTCTTCATATAAATCTTTGCTAAAAGCCTGTGCAAGTTTTGCCTCATGCAGCATTATAGGGACTATAGGAGTGTTGCCCCTGATCTCAAAACCTGCGTTCTGCAATGAAGTTCTCCAAAAATCAGTCAATGATTCCAGTTTATCCCTTCTCTCTGTGCTCTGTGAAAGCAGGTCAATAACTTTTATAGTAGCTGAAACAACCGCCGGCATAAGCGCATTGCTAAAAAGATATGGTCGGGCTTTTTGTTTTAAAAGATCAATGATTTCTTTTTTACCTGCAATACATCCGCCTGTAGCTCCGCCCAGTGCCTTACCAAAAGTCGTGGTAATGATATCCACCTTATCCATCACATTGTAGTATTCGTGTACGCCTCTACCGCTTTTACCTATAAATCCTGTCGCGTGAGAATCATCCACAACGACTAATGCATCATATTTTTCTCCAAGTTCACATATTTTATC
>JAPLFT010000193.1 GCA_026390535.1 Pseudomonadota bacterium | reverse complement strand
ATTATTTCCGGACGCCCGTCAAAATTTAAATCCAGTTCTTTTCTGATCAGCTGGTTGTTGTCCGGATTGTAATATCTTATCTCGTCAAATCTCCCGTCCAGATTATTGCTAACGGCTACTTTTGCTACTCTCTCGTCCTCGGGTTTTTTGTTATCATAGTAATATACATAATCTATTTTTCCATCCCCGTTCAGATCCAGTTCTTTTCTTACAAGGAGTTTACTGCCTTTATCGTCAATGATATAATATTTTTTGATCTCTGGATGATCTTCCGCTACTTCCATTATTTCTCTATCAAGAGAAGTAACTTTTTTTGAAGCAGGCGTAGAAACCGGTTTATCTGTCGTTTTGGTGTCAGCAGGTTTTGTATCAACAGGTTTTGCTTTTGTGTCAGTAGGTTTTATATCACTGGATTTTACATCTGCAGGCTTTATATCTGTGGGCTTTATATTGGCTGCTTTTGTCTCAGCAGGTTTTGCCTCGGGAGTAACGGTTTTAGCAGGTATTGCCTTCGCAGGATTGGTATCAATATCAATGACTTCGGTTTGATCCGTTCCTGCTTCAATGCTGTTAAATTCTTTCTCTATTGCTGTAATTGAATCGGTATCTGCAGCTTTAGGTGAAGTTACAGCATCGTTTTTAGCTGCCGGAGCAGAGTTCATCATTAGGGACATTACAAGGACCAATATAAACAAATTAAACCTCTATAGATAATATCTTACAGGGAATCGCCAAAAGATACAAATTTTTCCTTTGAATTTTCTGTCCCAGAAGGTAATAATCTTGACTATCATGAAAGTAGGATTTATCGGCAAGAGGGGATCGGGTAAGACAACGCTATATGAGGCTGTTTCCGGCCTGGATATGTTAAATCAGCCGTCCGGCGGGCTTGTTAACATAGCAAAAGTAAGGGTTAAAGACCCTAAGATAGATAAATTATCCGAGATCTTCAAGCCTAAAAAAACAACATATGCAGACTTTGATCTGGTTGACTATAATCGAGCTCATGATGCCTCTGATGCGCCGTTGGGTAGTCCCAATCTTATTGCCAGATACAGAGAACTTGATGCAATAGTAATAGTGTTGGGCGTGATAGACGATCCGGCATTCATAGCGTCTGAACTTGATGATATTTGCGTGGAGATGAATCTTTCTGATGTCATGATCCTTGAAGCAAAAATACAGAGAATGAAAAAAGGAGCATATGACAAACAGGAGATGGCCCTTTATGAAAACATCCTTGCAAAGCTGGAGACTAATGGATCTCTCGGTAGGCGTTCTTTTACCAAAGATGAGATGAGATACCTTTCTGCATATCAGCTTTTTGCATTAAAACCCATTATGATCGCTATTAATGTTACAGAAGGTCTTCTTTCTACATCGATTTCTTCCATAGACCTTGGTAAGAATAAACTGCCGTGTATATTGATATCTGCCGAGATAGAAAAAGAGCTTAACTCCCTGGGAGACGATGAAAAAAAAGAATTTTTGAAAGACCTTAATTTGTCGGAGGGCATATCGGATAGATTTATAAGCATGCTTTATGACACGTTGGATCTTATATCGTTCTACACCGTAGGTGAAGATGAAGTCAGGGCATGGAGCATTACAAGGGGAGACACCGCCCTTAC
>JAPLFT010000185.1 GCA_026390535.1 Pseudomonadota bacterium | reverse complement strand
GTCCGCTCTTCGACGTATGTTCATATACGCCTGCATCGCGTCCTTCGAGGCTTCCTCGGTCTCCATCTTGACTGCAAATTAGTCTAAACGAAAATAGGTGTACTAAAAATGGAGATAAGGCGTCTGTTTTGGGGTTTTGAGATTACAGCCCAATGGCCCCAATTTCCCCGGGATGGACGTCAGATACTACCAAAAGATCGTCATGCAACTATAGCATTTCTCGGCAATGTTGATTATGATATGCTCAAACCGTTTATAAATAACTATGAACCAGAAATAAATATTCAGCCATCCGGAATATTTAATCGCTTGATCTTGCTTCCAAATGAGAAAAAATCGCGTATAATTTCTTTAGGGGGACATATAAATAATCTAGATATGTGTATGACTGAAGTTAATAGAATTAAAAAAGGAATGAGTATGTTAGGTTTTAAGATAGATGAACGGGATTGGCTTTTTCATGTCACCATTGCAAGAAAGCCTTTTAATATTAAACTTTGGAAAGGATTAAATATACTTATCCCTTTCAGGTTGTCCGGTATCTGTTTATATCAATCTATTCAATCACTTATATATGAAAAACTTCACACGTTTCCAATAGGATTTAACAATAAAACAACTTGACAACAAAGATATAATACTGTATAATGCAATTATAGGCAATGAAAATATAAGGTTCCGATAAAGAGAGGTACATAATATGAAGAAAATAACAATAACTTTAATGTTGATCGCAGCGTCTACATTATTATTGACTGCATGTACTGGCAGTGAAACAAGAGGTAAGCTTGATACTTCAGGACTGACAATAGACAGCGATATTGTCGCTGATTGTGACGGTATTAAGGCCGATATAACAGCCAAAGAAGCTAATGTATATAGTCTTAAAAATCTGCAAAACAGTTATTGTCCGATTATGGTAGGCGGTTTGGATGACATAATGATTTGGCTTACCAATCTTAAAAAAACGCCAGAAAAAGTATGTCCTAATCTTTATGCCTTTGAGACCAATACTGATTGCTCGGGAAGTTCCTGTAATCTGGGTGCCTTGGACGAAATCTTGTACAACTCAATGGCTTCATTAATCGGTACTCTTAATCCTAATACTGCAATTGTTGCAGGAGTATTTACTAATTTTAAATGTTCTCCTGCTATCCTTGAAGGAGCAAAAGAGCTTTTTATAAGAATATTCCCAAAATATTTACTCAAAAAGACATCCTTGTTCTGCCCTGACGCAAGGGAGGATACAATAAGAGATGCTGTTACAGGAGCATTTGACCTGGATATTAAGACGAGTCAACTTCCAGGATATACAACCAATGTAGCGGGTTGCGTTACAAGCACAAATAGTATTAATTGATGCGAAGAAGCAGTAACAATATATCGAGATAAAAATACATCTGAAAAAATACCAGCCTGGGCTAAGTATAAATTTAATTGCATCTATCTCTATTGTAATATAAGTTCTAATCCTTATTCTATAATATCAAAACAAGGGGCCTCTTATGGACAACGAACGACTTATAAATACCTTTTGTGATTTTGTAAAAATACCCAGTGAAACACCAAATGACCGTGAATTTATCTTATACATGGGGAAACTTTTAAAAAAAGAGGGAGCGGAAATTGTTAATGATACATTTGGAAATCTTTTGGCAAGATTTGAAGCAAAGAATTCCAATTCAAAAGAGCCGGTACTGTTCTGTTGTCATGCAGATACGGTAAAACCCGGTGTAGGCATCCAACCCGTTATTGAAAACGGCGTAATCAAATCAAAGGGTGATACTATACTTGGTGCGGATGACAAGGCCGGTATTGCAGAAATTGTTGAAATGTTGCGTTCGGCAAAGAAACACCCTCCGATAGAATTCTTAATAGCAAGATGTGAAGAAACAGGTCCGAGTGGCGCGGAAAATCTTGAACATGGATTTTTGAAATCAAAAAAGGGTTATGTAATAGACATGGATGCTCCGGGAGAAATTATAATCGGAGGACCTACATATTTTGTCCTTCATGTAAAATATAAAGGAAGATCCGCTCATGCAGGGGTATGTCCGGAAAAAGGGATTTCAGCTATTCAGGCTGCTGCTGTCGCTGTTTCTCGTTTAAAACTCGGAAGAATCGATGAAGGCTCTACTACAAATGTCGGTACGATCAAGGGTGGTCAGAATATGAATTCAATACCGGCGGACCTTGAAATTTTTGCGGAATGCAGAAGTCTTAACGACAAAAAAGCACGTCAGATTGCAGATGAAATGACAAAGATATTTGAACAGGCAGGAAAAGAATTTGGCGCGCAGGTAAGTGTTCAAAGGACAACTACACTTGAAGCCTATGAAATACCAAAGGATTCAAAAGTTGTTCAACTTGCCGTAAAGGCAATGGAAAAGAATAACATAAAACCAGATGTGAAATCAATTGCCGGAGGTACTGATGCTACTCACCTTAATCATTATGGTATTCAAACAGCGGTACTTGGCGTAGGCGCAAGACTGGTACACTCTACAGAAGAATACGCAATAATAGATGAAATGGTTGCAACCACAAAAATAATAACCAGTATCGTGGAGGATCTTGCATAATGAACAAAGAAAGACTTATAACAACATTTTGTGAACTTGTTAAAATACCCAGTGAAACACCCAATGACAAAGAATTCATATCATATCTGGAAAAACTTTTTAAAAAAGAGGGTGCCCAGACACAACTTGATTCATATGGTAATCTAGTCGCAAAGTTCGCCGCTAGGAATTCTTCAACTAAAGAGCCTATAGCATTCTGTTGTCACGCAGATACGGTAAAACCCGGTATTGGAATAGAACCGGTAATTGAAAACGGGATAATCAAATCAAAGGGAGAGACTATTCTTGGTGCAGATGACAAGGCGGGAATAGCCATTTTAATAGAAATGATAAAATCTTCAGCAAAACATCCGCCTTTAGAGTTCATAATAACAAGGTGTGAAGAGATAGGGACTGAAGGTTCATCGAATCTTGACTACTCACTGATCAAATCAAAGATCGCGTATGTTCTGGATGAAGAGAATATAGAGGATATAATTGTAGGGGCACCCACAAAACTTGCCTTTATAGTTGAATATAGGGGAAAATCGGCTCATGCTAGTGAACCGGAAAACGGCGTATCATCAATTTTAGCCGCAGCAAAAGCGATCGCCTCCATGAAACTGGGAAGACTTGATGAAGAATCAACTGCAAATGTAGGTGTTATAGAAGGGGGGGAGGTCGTTAACGGTATTCCGGAAAAAACGAAAATAATAGCGGAATGCAGAAGCTGTAATCATAACAAGGCACTGAAAATTGCCAAAGAAATGGAAACGATTTTTAGAAATTCCGCGCGTGAAGTAGGGACATCTATAGATATAAAATCAGAGATAAAGTATGAAGCATTCAGAATACCGGAAGATTCAAAGGTTGTTCAACTTGCAGTGAAGGCTTTAAAAAAATACGATATCAAGGCAAATACACTTGTTATAACAGGAGGACTTGACGCAAATAACTTTAATAAGCACGGTATTCAGACAGCGACGTTAGGCGTAGGATGCAGAGATATTCATACAACCAAGGAATATCTTCTGATAAAGGATTTGGAAACGAGTGCGAGGACAGTAATAGATATAGTGGAAGGATTAGCTTAAAAGAGATGAAAAACAGGAAGAGTAAAAAAAATGGCGCATCAGAATAAAAAAATGGCAGGAAAGCATAAACTAACCTGCCATTTTAGAAAAAAAGTTACTTACGGCACTTTTTCGCTTTCTTTTTAGATTTTTTAGCTTTTTTAGCTTTTTTTACTTTCTTCTTCGCTGTTTTCTTTTTAGCTTTCTTCTTCATTATCGTTTCCCCCTAAAAAAGAATTTGGTAACAATATTATTGTACATCATAAATCGTAAAATCAAAGAAAAAATTTTTTTTATAGAAAATATCCACCGTTTTGTTAGAATCAAGTGTT
>JAPLFT010000099.1 GCA_026390535.1 Pseudomonadota bacterium | reverse complement strand
ATACACTCAAAAAAGCCTGGAACAGTATGCAATAATAGGTACGAACCTGAACGAGACATTCAACGGGATGAAAATAATAAAAGCCTTCTCTATAGAGGTTTTAATGAGGGCAAGATTCCTGAATATCAACAGGGAACTCTATAAAAGAATATTTAAGATATACAGGATGGAAGAGATGTCCACCCCCCTTGTTGAGTTTGTAGGTAGTTTAGTTACTGCACTGATCATTTTTATGGGCGGAACGTGGGTCATAAGCGGTTATATCACTCAGGGAGAGTTCATGACCGTGCTTGTGGCTCTTGGTCTTGCACAGGGTCCTATAAAAAAGATAAATAGCTCTAATTTAAAATTTCAGGGTGCCCTTGCGGCTATCAATAGGGTCAGAGAAGTTTTTAATATACCTATTGAAAAGACAAAATACGGCGTCCAGCTTGATGAGTTCTCCAATTCAATAAGATTCAGGGATCTGTCTTTTAAATACCCGGAAGAAAATGATTATGCACTAAGGGATATAAATCTTGATATTAAAAAAGGTGAAGTGGTCGCCCTTGTGGGCGCAAGCGGAAGCGGTAAAACAACAATGGCTAATCTGATACCAAGATTCTACGATGTTGAAGAAGGGACTATATTAATAGACGGTAAAAACATCAATGAAGTAAGCATAAAATCATTAAGGGAAAATATCGCTATAGTAAGTCAGGATACTTTCCTTTTTAATGACACGATATATACGAACATACTGTGCGGAAGAAGAACAGCCTCAAAAGAAGACGTTATTTCCGCCGCAAGATCAGCTCATGCGTATGATTTTATCATGAAATTTCCACAGGGTTTTGACACAATACTCGGAGAAAGAGGCCTAAGATTATCCGGCGGAGAAAAACAGCGTATAACCATAGCAAGGGCGCTCATAAAACAGGCTCCTATACTCATACTGGACGAGGCGACCTCTGCATTAGACAGTGAATCCGAAGTGGAAATACAAAAGGCGTTAAAGGAATTGATGAAAAACAGGACCACACTTGTGATAGCTCACAGGTTATCGACCATAAAAAGTTCAAACAGAATAATAGTCCTTGAAAAAGGAAAGATTGTCCAGGAAGGGACTCACGATAAACTTATCAACGTTGACGGTCATTATAAGGTCTTTTATGAAAAACAATACGGAGAGATCTGATCATGATCACAGGCAATAGCATCGTAAGGGATCTTGCAAGTTTTGCGTTCGATGACATAGACGACATGATACAGGTTCTTAAAAAGCAGGGAATAGCACCTATAGATTTCGGAATCGGGGACCCCAAGGAACCAACACCGGAGTTCATAAGAAAGGCGGCAAAGGAGTCCATAGATAATAACGCTTCCAGAGGATATCCAATATACAACGGTACGTTTGAATACAGATATGCGATCTCAAAATGGAATAAAAAGAGATTCAATGTAGTTTTAGATCCCGAAAAAGAGATATGCGCTGCCATAGGTGCAAAGGAAATAATCTTTAATCTGCCGAACGCATTTATAGAGCCTGAAGATTATGTGATAATACCAAATCCGGGGTATCCGCCATATATGAAAGGGACATTATTCGCCCGAGGGATACCGTATTTTCTTGATCTCAATAGTTCAAATAATTTTCTGCCTGATTTCAATTCAATCCCTCAGGATGTTCTAAAAAAGACAAAGATAATATGGCTTAATTACCCGAACAATCCCACGGGGGCTGTAGCACCGCTTGATTTCTATAAGGCCATTGTTGAATTTGCTAAAAAACATGACATCCTAGTTGTAAGTGATGAATGCTACAGCGAACTTTATTTTGAAGAGACTAACAGAACCCATTCCATACTTGAGGTCACCAAAGAGGGAGTGCTTTGTGTAAACTCCCTGTCAAAAAGAAGCTGCATGACCGGATGGAGAATAGGATGGATATGCGGAGATGAAAAACTTATAACCGCCGTAAAAAAATTAAAGACGAATATAGACAGCGGCATCCCGTATTTTATACAGGATGCGGCTATAGCGGCGCTGGCAGATGAAAAACATGTGGAAGAGCATCGCGCTAAGCTGCTTTTAAAAAGAGATATAATTGTGAATGCATTCAAAAAAGCAGGTCTCAATGATTGCACACCTAAGGGTACTTTTTATATCTGGCAAAAACTGCCGGAAAGTATAAAAGGGTTGGATCTGTGTAAAAAACTTTTAGAACCTAAATATGCGATAGTTCTGTCTCCCGGAGCATGGCTGGCTGAGACCATCAACGGTGTGAATCCCGCACAGAATTATGTTCGTATGGCACTGGTACCCACAGTGGAAGAATGCAAAATCGCCGCAGAAAAGATAATCCATGCAATTTCTTCGTTATAAAAACTTTAATTTTTACTAAGTCTTTCAAATATTTTGGCAATGCCTTCTTTGTCGCCATCTGATAAAAATTCATTTTCATTTTTATATGACATTACTGATAAGTCATCTCTGATTGAGCTTTTATTTGTAGCATCACAAAAATTACTAGATGGAGAAGAGTCATCTTCATCACCCATACCAAAAGCATGTCCGATCTCATGAATAAGGGTCCTTCTCGTAGTGGTTCCCTCTATTGCTTCGTCTATGTTATTTACAAATATAAAAGGGATTTCCACAGAACTTACTAAGTTTAGAAAATGTTCTAGCTTTTCTATTAGTATCCATTTATCAGGATATTTGGTCTTATCAGCGAATGTCTCCTTAGCTTTTTGCAGACCATTACTAAGGTTTTTCATCATTTCTGCTTTGTTATAGGGGTTAATGTATCCAGCTTCAACTACCTTACCAAAAATACCAACGGGGAGAGATATCTCTCCAATTATAATATCAGGATTATTACATTCAGAAATTGTTGAAGTACTTAAATTAACATTATTCAATCCAGCCTCTAGCCACGAATTTATTACATTGGCTATTTCTATGTCATTTACCAAAGAAGATTTATTACAAAATATTATTTTACGATTTTTAATGAATTTATATGCAAGTGAATATTTTGGAGCCTTATTTAGATAATTAGAATGTTTCCAAGCCATCACTTGAAAAGGCATAAGGATAAGTAAAAGTAAAAGAAGTTTCTTCTTCATAGCCTAATTATATGCAAAGCATATGCCAGTAAAACAAGTAGAATTTTATCAATTATATTAGATAGTAAACACAACTAACATGTGTTGAAATTGTTAATACATTAGTCAGTAATGTAGTTCTATTAACATTCTGTGTATGAAATTTCAGTTAAATTCTCTCTGCAAGTCGTTTAAACACTAGCGAGTTTTGTGTATGAAGAAGCTGGAATACTAGTATTTATAGGCTTTGGTGGTTACTCGGAGAAAGAAACACCAAAGCCTATAATAAATACAGTATTTCAGCGATGAATAACAAAACGAGCGTCAGTTTAACATGCAATAAGACTTGTAGAGAGAATTTAACTGAAATTTCATATCCTGATATTAATTTGATTACTGTTTACTGTAGCGGGGTTATCTGAGGGATTGGACTACGTTTGTCACCCCTGATTCTTACATTGTAGAAGCC
>JAPLFT010000043.1 GCA_026390535.1 Pseudomonadota bacterium | reverse complement strand
GTAAGTCTGACTTTAAAGGACCTTATAAATTTTGGTGCCCTCTCTGTGGACAGTGCAAGGTTCATAGATGTCTGTGTTTTTCTGGCAAAGAACATTATTGTCTCCGGTGGTACAGGCTCAGGTAAAACAACATTGCTGTCGAGTATTGCAGGAAGAATTCCAAAGCATCAGCGTATTCTGGTAATAGAGGATTCGGCGGAATTGCAGATAAACGCGGAACACGTCGTGTCTTTTGAAACAAAATCAGCAGATGATCTGGGTAAGGGTGCCGTAACAATGAGAGATCTCTTAAGGTCTGCTCTTAGATTAAGGCCTGATAGAATAATAGTAGGGGAAGTAAGAGGTCCTGAAGCCTTGGAGCTGATTTCTGCAATGAATACCGGCCATAATGGCAGTATGGGTACTGTACATGCTAATACGCCCACAGAAACACTTATAAGATTAGAAACCCTTGCAATGATGACAGAGGTGGAAGTTCCGGCGGCAGCCATAAAAGCTCAGGTCGGCTCGGCTATAAATATTATTATTTGTACCGCAAGGCTTTACGACGGTTCCCGTAAGGTTTCACATATAAGCGAAGTTCTTGGTATAGATGAGCTCGGAAGATATCTGACAAAGGATATATACAGGTTTGTTCAAAAGGGAAGAAGTCCGGAAGGTATAATTATTGGAGAAATGTTACCGACAGGATACGTTCCTACATTCTACGACGAAATAGAGAGTAACAATATTCCGTTTCCAAAGAGCAAGTTTGATCCAAATAGTATACAGGCATAACATTCAGTATTGGGAGGAATTTTTAATGTTACTAAAAAACTTTTTGTTTGTTTTTCTACTAACCGTTGTATCTATTAATCAATTGGATGCAAAAAAAATCACAGATAACCCGATAGGAAATGAAAGCGCTTTTTGGACTTTTCTCTTTGCCGGTAATACACAGGAAGCTATAAAATTACTGGATAAGGGAATAAATCCTAATACCATAGCCCCGACACCTAATGATAATATCCCGGCTATTATTTATGCTACTACCCACGGCTACTCTGATGTTGTTGATAAATTAATTGAAAAGGGAGCAGATTTAAATATTACCGGAGGCCAAAGCAATGCTCCAGCTTTATATTATGCCATTACTCAATTCGGGACAGGTTATGGTTACTTGGATGGCACAAAAAGTCCTATATATGACCCTGAAAAGATAAAAATAGCACTGAAACTAATAGGCATAGGGGCAGAGGTAAAAGATGTATATTTACATTTAGCCGCACAGGGCGGGTACTTTGAAATAGTCGATGCACTTATAAAAAAGAAGGCAGTAATAGATATTTTTTCCAGGGATAACTATGGTTTAAAGGCATCTGCGTATGCTAGGGATGAACGAACTCTTAAACTGCTGGGTAAAGATAATATTACTTACATGCAGGATGAAATTATAAAGAACAGACAGAAATTGGACGATAAATTTGATTATTCAAGATTATGGCCACGGAATTCCAAAGTCTTGTTCATCGGGGAATATCATTATGATAAATTTACCAAGAGCACCGTTATTAATTTAATAGAGAAATTAATTAAACAAGGTATTACTATAACCTATTTTGGTACTGAATTCCTTTGTCAGGATGATCAATCTAAAATAGACAAATGGCAGAAAGGAGAAGCTATTATCATAAATGAAGCGTGTGGAGCTCCCGCAAAGTGGGAAGAATATCTTCCTATAAATGAAAAGATTAAA
>JAPLFT010000245.1 GCA_026390535.1 Pseudomonadota bacterium | reverse complement strand
AAAATAGAAAAGAATGTCAGAATAAATATAACAGCAAGTTTTTGTTTTTCCTCTTTTGTAAGAGGTTTATCCGCATCACATGCCGCAGTACCGGATATTTTTTCCTGTGCGGCTCTTACGGAACATGCACCTTTGTTACCAATATATTTTTTCTTTCCCCACAGTAACAGTATAGCACCGATTAGCATTCCAACCCCGGAGGCAAAGAATCCCCAGCCCCAGCCTACTTTTTCACCCAGATATCCGCAAACGAACGGACACAGGAAAGCTCCCAGATTAACTCCCATATACAATATTGTAAAACCACCGTCACAGCGTGGGTCATTAGGCTCGTAAAATTCACCGACCAACGAGGTTATACACGGTTTAAAAAGTCCATTACCTATGGCAATAAAAGCCATCGACGTGTAAAAAAGCATCAGTGTGGCAGACGAATACTTAAACGCCAGCGCACTCATTAAAAATTGTCCGATTACCAAAACCCATGAACCAAGAATCGTTGTTTTAACAGGGCCCCAATATCTATCAGATATATACCCGCCGATCACCGGTGTAAGATACACAAGACCGGTAAACCAGCCATAGACGTTACCGAGGGTTCTTGTGCTGAAGCTCAAAAAACTCGCCATAAAAAGCACCAATATCGCTCTCATCCCGTAATAACTGAAACGTTCCCACATAATGATCGCAGATAAAAAATAAACAGCTTTTGGATGTCCCTGCTTGTTCATATATCCTCCTGATTCCGAGCTATAATAAACATCATAAAGGGAAAACAAATAAATTCAATACTTGATTGTTATATTAAAGTTGTTTCATACTTTACAAGTATTATACTTTAAGATAATTTATTATAAATTTTGTTCGTATTAAAGTTTTAGTAAAGGAGGCATAGATGAAAAAATTAGCACTTTGTTTTATTGTGGCATTATTATCTTTTTCAGCATGGTCCAGTGATCGGTCCGATCGCAGAGATGTTTCCATCACATTTAATTACGACAACGATAATAATTTTAGAGGTTCATTACCGGTAAGCACTAGTGATAACATGAAAGACTTTGAGGCATCAACCCCAGAGCAGTTTACAGATGCATATGGCGCTGATCATCTTAGAATTCGTTTATGTTTTGGAACATGGACAAATAAAGATAGGGTTAACTGTAATGGCAGAGAAGATGTTGTTATATACACGCAAGGAAAAGATAGATAACTTAATTATATAGTTACGTCCGATTTCCAATAGCCGTGGATATTGCAATTTTCAACTATTGTAATTTTCCCTATACCTTTTTTCAGATGAAAACAAGTAGACGGGTATAGATTCAGCGGCGTTAATTCAAAACGACCTATAAACTTATCATCCTGGTAACCGTCTATGAAACGGATATAGTGCTTCTCCTCCATAGGATGTATAACCTTGCCTATTGTAGCTATTACGTCTACACAATCACCACCAGGTATAACAGCACACATCTTATTGATTATTATCTCCGGGATATGCTTAACTTCAGCTTCAGGGCTTTTTTCTCTGGATTCTTTAAAAACAGTATCGTTCTGTTTAAATTTATCTTTTTCTGCACCACAGACCGGGCATTTATCCGGAATGTTATTGAACGCTATGTGTCCACAGATCTCGCAAATAAAAATTTTCATAACCAATGCCCTCCTTATCCAAAAATCAAATTGTTGAATTCTCTCTGGTGTGTTTTCTAATTTTTGGCTCAGGTGGAGGGACTCGAACCCCCGACAAGGTGGTTAACAGCCACCTGCTCTACCGACTGAGCTACACCTGAACCCGAGTGCAAATATGTAAACTAACTTGAACCGGTTGTCAAAAAATATTTTTAGTTATTTAGCAACAGCCATTGCCGCAGGTGCCGCCATGTCCGCAACCGGCGGAATGCTGGTGTGACGCGGCCTTTAGTTCATCTTCGGTTGCGTTACGGCATTCCACAATGCTTACGGAAAAATTAAGGTTCTTCCCGGCAAAAGGATGGTTCGCATCCAGAGTAACCGTGGTTTCATTCACACCGGTAACGGTTAAATTAACCGTTCCAGCAGGAGTATCCGCCTCAAATTGCATACCAACCTTTATATTCTCATCCACGCCCAATTGTTCCTTGGGCAGTACATAAATCAATTCCTCTTTTCTCTCACCATAAGCGTCCTTGGGTGCTACAGTTACTTTTACAGCGTCGCCCTGCTTTTTACCTTCAAGGGCTTTTTCAAGTCCCTGTATAAGCAAATTTGCTCCGTGTATATTATCACTAGGTCCCTCAGGCTCAGAACTATCAAGGACTTTTAACTTATAATCCATAATTGTGTAATTTAAACTAACGTATGTGTTTTTCTTGATCTCCATAAACCCTCCAGTTATAAAATTTATATGCTGTTTCCGGATTTTAGTCATTAAAAGATTTGCCATTGTTTTTTAGAGATGGTACAAGAACTTAACGTCGAGGTAGTTAATGATCAAAAAAGCTCTCATTTTATATACTGTCTCTGTTACTCTAATAACCGGTTGCTCCATTAAAAAACCGCAGAATAAATCGGATAATAAACTCAATGTATTTGTAACCGTTATTCCTCAGATAGGTATCGTAAAGCAAATAGGAGGGCAATTTGTAAACGTAAAAGCACTGGTAACAACGGGGAGTTGCCCAGAGACGTTCTCTCCGTCACCAATACAAATAAGAGGATTATCCGATGCGGATGTTTTTATCAGCCTCGGTCTACCATTTGAACAGTCATGGCTCAAAAAAGTATCCGGGGCTAAATCAAATATAAATATAAAGATAATGACCGACGGAATAAAATTCAGGCAGCTCGAAGATGCGGGTGACAGCGATCCACATGTATGGATGAGCCTGAGGAACTCATATATAATGGCACAAAACACGGCAAAGATATTATCCGAACTCATGCCCCAAAACACCGAATATTTTAATCTAAATCTGAAAATCTATGAAAATAAGATAAAATCTGCCGACGACAAACTCAAAGAAAAATTCAAAAATATAAAAGACAGGAATATATATATTTTTCATCCTGTATTCGGTTATTTTGCGGATGATTACGGATTAAAACAGATCCCCATAGAGATGGAGGGCAAAGAACCTTCGGCAAAACAACTTGTGGAATTAATGTCCCTTTTCAAAAAGAATAATGTTAAGATAATTTTTGTGGAACCGGAATTCAGCTC